>JAEWAH010000184.1 GCA_023391725.1 Bacillota bacterium
TTCATCACGAACAGGTTGAACTGGGACACCGTAAAGGGAATAATGATGGACCAGAGGCTGTTGATTAGCCCCAATGCCTGCATCAGGATGTAAATGGGCACCGTGCCGCCGTAAAAGAGCATGCTGAACACATACATAAGCAGGATGGGCTTTCGTCCCCTAAAATCCGGCTTGGAAAGGGGGTAAGCCGCCAGCACCGTCACCGCCACGGAGATTACCGTGCCCACCACAGTCACGAACACGCTGTTTGAAAAGGACTGCCAGAACAAACCGTTCTGGAAAACGTACGCAAGAACATTCAACTGAAAGCCGATGGGCCAGAAGGATACGAAGCCCGATACCACCGCGGTATTGGAGGAGAACATCTTAGCCACCAGGTGGAGGAAGGGAAGCACGCATATAAGCCCCAGGACGATAAACAGCGTGTAGTTCAGCGTTTTGAAGATCATCCCCCGGGATGCGGTGCGCACAAGCGCGCTTTGCTCCTGTTTGATCATGCTCACCACAAGCTCCTTTCAAAAAACTTGCGGCTGATGCCGTTGCATGTGATCACCAGCACAAAACCTACCACCGATTCGAACATGCCCATGGCGGTGCCGGTGGAAAAGTCAAGTTTTCCAAGGCCGATGCGGTAGATATAGGTTTGCAGGATATCCGCCACGGGATAGACGGCGGGGTTATACATCACCAGGATCTGTTCGAACCCGGCCTGCAGGATATTGCCCACGCGCAGAAGAAGCATCAGGGCCACCACCGGCAAAATAGACGGGAAGGTGATGTGGACCATGCGCTGCCAGCGGTTCGCGCCGTCCATCAGCGCTGCCTCATACAAAGCCGGATCAATGCTGGTCAGCGCGGCCAGATACACAATAGTGCCCCAACCGGTCTCCCGCCACCCCTCCGTGGTGACCAGAAGCGAACGGAACAACGATTGGTCAGTAAAGAACATCACCGGAGAAATGCCAAGGCGGTCAAGGACCTGGTTGACGATGCCGTCCGTGGAAAGCAGGGTGAAAAAGATGCCATAAATGATCACCCAACTTAAGAAATGCGGGAGATACAAAAGCGTTTGCACGGTGCGCTTGAACCATATACTCCGCAACTCGTTCATCAAAAAAGCAAGCAGGATAGGCAGCGGAAAAAGAATGACGATCTTATACACGCTTATAAGCAGCGTGTTGCGCAAAAGTGTCCAGAATTGGGGGCCACGGAAGATACGCCTGAAATACTCAAGCCCCACCCAGTCGCTTTTGAGCATGGAATCGAGCAGCCCAGTCCCCGCGAACATGTCGTAATCCTTGAACGCCAACGAGAGCCCAATCAGGGGAAGGAACTTGTACACCACCAGGTACACAAGTCCGGGCAGGGACATTAAATAAAGCGACCAGTTCTCGGAAAAATACCGCGAGAAAGAAGACCTCCGGTGGATCCGCTGCATATGCCTTAACACCTCTGCAAAGAGTTTATTGCATGGGAGGGCAAAAGGAAACTGGAGTATCCGCCGATTTTTTGACGGATACTCCGATACTTTTATGATAAAGGGTACGGATCTATTTGGATATGGTATGTAATTCCAGCTTAACGGTCAGCGTCGTAAAGCCCGGGCATCCATCCTCCAGAAAGAATTGATACCTCCCGCCGGAAAACAACCTGAGCCTTTCCCGCACATTATGAAGCCCATACCCCCCGCCCTCCGGAAAGGATAGGCCGCTGGTGGAACTGCCAAACTCTGCCCGGGCTGCTTGCGTAAACCCGGGACCGTTATCCATAACGCGCATGGTAAGCGTGTTTCCGGACACTCCCGCCTCAATGCGCAAAAGCGCACCTGTCTCCTCCGACCTTTTGCGCAGGCCATGCAAAAGCGCGTTCTCCACCAGCGGCTGCAGTGTGAGCTTGGGCAGAAGGCAGGAAAGCGCCACCTGGGAAACATCCCATTCTACCTGAAATTCATGGTCGTATCGCTCCGACTGAATGGTAAGATACGCACGCACCATGCGCGCCTCTTCCTCCAGGGTGATGATGTCCCGGCCACTGCTGAGGCTTACGCGGAAGTAATCCGCCAGTGTCTTAATAAGCTTCGCGGCGTCCGCAGCGTTTTCTCTGGCGGCCATCCAATAGATAGTATCCAGAGTATTGTATAAAAAGTGCGGATTGATTTGCGCCTGCAAGACCCTGAAGGCTGCCTCCCGTTCCCGGACCTGAGCCTGATGCGCGTCGTCGATGAGCATTCTGGCGGTATCCACCAGCTGGCTCACCCCCGCCCGCAGGTGAAAGATGTCCTGCCTTAAGGGCTGTTTGGCCAGGGCGATCATTCCCGAGTCTGCCAGCTCGCCGTTCATCTGGCGAATCTGCCGCTTGATGCTGCGTGTATATACCGACACAAGCAGGATGGCGATACAGCCTGTCAAAAGCAGCAGCACAGCTAGAACGATCATGGGCAGCACATTACCGATCATCCCATGCTTTTCCAAGAGGCCTGATTCAGGCAGCGCGGCCACCAGTTGCCAGCCGCCCTGGGACAGAGGCACGCGCATAAAAACGTATGGTGCACGATCCACATCCCTTGTGAGGATTCCTGATGGGTCTTCCTTCCCAAAGGCCGCCGCTTGTAAAAACTCTTCCTCCACAGGCTTGTCCCCCGCCGCCAGCGCCAGACCACCCTTATTGTCCAGCAAAAACAGCCGTCCCTCCTGAGCCATGGACAGGGAGGAGAGTACCGAATCCAGCCGCGTGAGGGGGATATCGATCAAGACCATGGCGGAAACGTCCTCAAAACTGTTGGGGTCACGCACGGACCGGGCAAAAGATAAAACGCGCTGCGTAAACTGCAGGCTCTGTACCTCTCTTGCGCCGATCCATATCCCGCCCGCACCCTGGGCGAGGATTTGCTCGTACTCAGGGAGCGATTTGGCATCCTCTATGGAATAAAAGTACATCCCTTCCCTGGAAAGAAATTGATCCTCGGGCAGATATACGCGCACACCTACAATATCCTTGCGGATAAGAACAGGCTCCAGCATTTCCCGAAGCGCCGAAATATCCTTGATCTGATCGGCCAGGGTGCTGCTCCTGCGCCCGATGGCTGTCTGCAATCGGCTGTCATAAGCGAGCAGGGCGGATACAGAATCGATGGCCTCCATCCGGTCGTTCAGGTTCTCGGCGGCCTGATACAGCGCCTGCTGCAGGGAGGAAAGCACCTCATCCCTGGCGCTGCGGGTGAACTGATCGCTTAATAGAAGGATGAGGAATAGCCCTAGTCCAAGCAGTGCTGCAATCACCGGAAAGACGACGCCCAGGAGCAGCTTGCGGTTTATAGGATCACCTTCTTCCGGTATTCCAGAGGTGTCATGCCGGTGTAGCGCTTGAACAGGCGCGTAAAGTGCGTCTGCTCTGCGTACCCCACATCCTCTGCGATCTGAAAGATGCTGTCCCGTGTCGTCCGTAGCCGTTCCATAGCTCTTTCCATTCGCACCTGCAGCATGAAATTGCCGATGGTCTGGCCCGTTTCCTGGCGAAACAGCTCGCTTAAGTATGCGGGAGAATAATGCGCCTCCTGGGCCAAGATCTCGATAGTCAGGCGTTCGGAATACCGCTTCCTAATGAGATCGCATATCATACTGACAGTCCTGTCATACTGCGCCGTGCGCAGCGCCTCAATGTTTTCAAAGGCGGTCTTCATCAGTGCCATGATCCCTCGGTGAATGCCTTCATACGTGAGCATGCCAAGGGCCTCCTTCACGAAGGCTGGCGCGTCGGCGGGCTGTGCGCCCATGGCGCTCAATTCCATTTCAGTGATGAGGGCGACGCTCATCATGTGGATCCGGGCTTGAGCCAAAGTCATGCGGCCACGCAAGACCTCTTGACGGATGTCCTCCAGCATGCCCCCCACCAGCGCCTCGTTGCCTGCGTGGATGGCCTCAGCTAGCAGCGCTGTCTTGAGTTTTGCACCCGGAACGGGGCTATCCTCCAGGGTTGCATCGCAGTACAGGATCCGGTCCTCATTGGAAAACAAGCGGTTTTCCAACACATCATAAGCCTGCTGGAGGGAAGCGGGAACCTCCGCCCAGTCGTCCACAGGGTTTCCGACGCATACAGCCAGGTGGACCCCATGCAGCTCGTGGATATACGCGCAGACATCCTCCAGCGTTTGTATAAACGCCTGTCTGTCTGGATATTGTTCATACGCCGCCAACGCCACTACGGTCTGCGACTGGGCGCACACAGCCGCGCCAGGCATACGGCTTTGAATATAATTGCGCAAAGAGGCGGTTAGATACCCAGCTGCTGCCTCGCCCCCATCCCCTCCCTCAGGAGAAAACAGAACTGGCATAATGGCTTTATTGGCGGGCAGCTCCAAGTGCAAAAACTCCACCTGGCGGCGGATACGCTTCATATCGTCCCACAGGCCATCCAGCCACTCATGCAGAAACTGCTCCCGAAGCATGGGTATGCTTTCCTTGAGCACCTGCTGGAGCTTTTGGTGCTTTTCTGACTCGCTTCTTTGTTCATCCAGCTGCTTGACGATTCTGCCCATCACCTCCGCCACCTCCTGGGGGGTAGCGGGCTTGTACATATAATCCACCGCTTCCATGCGCAGCGCCTTGCGCAAGTATTCCGTATCGTTATAGCCGCTGACAAATACAATTTTAAGCCCAGGCAGGAGCGCTTTGGCCCGCTCACTGAGCTCTATGCCGTCCATCCTGCGCATCTTAACGTCGGTTATCAGGATATCAGGCCGAAGCTCCTTAACCAGGGGAAGCGCAGTATCCCCATCGTCCGCTTCGGCACATATGTTAAGCCCTAGCTGCCCCCAGGGGACAAAATCCCGAAGCCCTCCCCGCGCGTGTCGCTCGTCATCCACAAGCAAAACTTGATACAAGATGATCTTCCCTTCCACATTTGTCTTGTACAGTCTAGCACGGCACAAAAGGAAGGGCAACCCGCAGTTTGGCGGAGATTGCTGCCCGCTGGAGTAAAGATGTGCAAAACTTTGCCTGAGAACAATGAGGGGGTGCCGAAGCGCCCCCCCTCAATTGAAATCGTGTATAATCACAAAAAGCAGGCCATACGCAAAACGTATGGCCTGCTTTTTGTGAAACGTTACATCATCATGATAATCAGCGCCGCTACCACGAACACGCCTGCGCAGATCTTGGTGATCAGCGCCAGCTTGCCCTCTACGGAACGGGCCTTGTTCTTGCCGAAAAAGGTTTCCGCACCGCCGGCGATAGCTCCAAGGCCCTGGGTCTGCCCTTGCTGCAGAAGAACGGTAACGATCATCACCAACGCGGAGATGACCAGGATGGCATCAACAAAAACTACCCAAAATGACATATGCGGTAACCTCCTCGATTTCAAGCCCAATCATCATACCATGTTCCTGAAAAAAATACAAGCGTTCCTCAAAAAAGATGAGGCGGGTGTACCTTCGGGGTCAGACCGGCATGGTCTTGTCTTTCAGGTTCAGCATGGTGTTATCAATGCCATACTTTTGGGCCTGGCGGTACTGGAAGTATTTTACTGCCACCTGGGGGAACAAGGCGTAGGAGAGCACATCCTCTTCCTGCTCGTAATACTCCCGGATCTCCTGGCGGTATTTGTCAAGTTCGGGGGGAATATCATCCGCCGGGCGGTGGGTGATCACAGGATCGTTCCCAATGACCTTTTTACGGACTTCTTCATTGACAGGCGCGGGCAGGCGGCCGTATTCACCCCTGAGCATGGCCTTCGTTTCCTTGGAGACCAGCTTGTACCGCTCGCCCCCAAGCACGTTCATAACGGACTGGGTGCCTACGATCTGGCTGGTGGGGGTAACAAGCGGCGGATAACCGCAGTCACGGCGCACATTTGGGATCTCGGCCAGCACGTCATAGTATTTGTCCATGGCGTTGGCTTCCTTCAATTGCCCGATAAGGTTGGAGAGCATGCCGCCGGGCACCTGATAGATCAGCGTGTTTGTATCCACGGCAAGCACACGTTCCGGATCGCGCCAGCCATCCTTGGTGAGCCGCTGGGCCACGCCGCGGAAATGGGCCGCGATCTCGCTGAGCAGGTTCAGGTCAAGGCCCGTATCATACTCCGTGCCCTTAAGGGTCGCCACCAGCGCTTCGGTGGCGGGCTGGGACGTGCCGTTGCCCAGGGGGGACAGAGCGGTGTCCACAACGTCCACCCCCGCTTCCACCGCCTTTAGCAGCGTCATGTCGCCGGTGCCGGTGGTGTTGTGGGTGTGCAGCACGATGGGCAGCTTGGTGGCTGCCTTCAGCCTCTTGACCAGGGAGTAGGCGCTGTAGGGCAAAAGGAGGTTAGCCATATCCTTGATGCAGATGATGTCTGCGCCCATAGCCTCGATATCCTCGGCCAGCTTCACGAAATAATCCTCGGTATGCACGGGGGAGATAGTGTAGCTCATGGCCACTTCCGCGGTCCCGCCATACTTTTTGGTGGCCTTGACAGCCGTTTCCATATTGCGCAGGTCATTGAGCGCGTCAAAGGTACGGATGATGTCGATGCCATTTTCCAGCGTCTTTTTGACGAAGTAATCCACCACGTCGTCCGCGTAATGCTTGTAGCCCAGGATGTTCTGGCCCCTCAAAAGCATTTGCAGCTTGGTGTTGGGCAGGGCCTTGCGCAGCTTGCGCAGCCGCTCCCAGGGATCCTCGTTCAAAAAGCGCAGGCAGGCGTCAAACGTGGCCCCGCCCCAGCACTCCAGAGAATAAAATCCCACCTTGTCCAGCTTATCGCAGACGGGCAACATTTCCTCGGTCTTCATCCGGGTGGCCGCCTGGGACTGGTGAGCATCCCGTAAAATGGTATCTGTAATCAACAGTTTGGACATAAAGCGTTGCTCCTTTACGTAAGTCCGGTGCGGTAAAGCGGAGGACATGCGCTTATCAGCCGATGGTGAGCAGCACGTCTCCGGCGTTCACACTGGAGCCCTTGGAGGATACGATCTGGTTCACAGTGCCAGCCTTGGGGGCCAGGATCTCGTTCTCCATCTTCATGGCTTCCAAGATCAGAACCACATCGCCTTTCTTAACCGTATCGCCAACGGACACCTTCACATCCAGCACGGTGCCGGGCATGGGCGCCTTGATGGGTTCCCCACCAGCTTTAGGAGCCGCTACGGGAGCGGGAGCAGCCACGGGGGCAGGCGCAGGAGCGGCTGCGGGGGCAGCCACAGGAGCAGGGGCCGCGACAGGAACGGGAGCCGGAGCGGGGACGGCGGAACGGACCACGGGCGCGCCCGCGGCTACTTCTTCCACTTCCACTTCATAGGATGCCCCGTTGACGGTGATCAGGAACTTGCGCATAAATGATCCTCCTTATTTTTTGTGCCACTTATTTTTTATACGTATTTTGCTACATGCGGCTGTAAATCTGTTCTTCCCGGCCGGCCCTCTGCCAGGCGGGGCTTGTTTGGATACGGCGCACCCTGCGCACCACAAAGGTCCCATCCCCATCCCACATGGCGGAAACGGCGGCGGTAAGCACCGCGATGAGCTGCTCCTGGGCCGACTGCTCCATGGCCAGAGCCACGGCTGTGCCAAGCACCACCTGAAGCGTAGCGTCATCCTCGGCCTTTGAGTTTTGGGTCTTCTTCTCCTCAGGCAGGTTTTGCGCCTTTCCCCGCCTGGAGGATGTGCGCGCAAGCAGGATGCAAAAGATCAGGAGCGCAAGTACGGCGATGGCTATGATCACGGCTGCCGTAATGGAAAGGTTGAATTGAATCGTTTGCACTTTAACCCATCCCTTCTTAAAGCGGCAGGTTGCCGTGCTTTTTGGGCGGGTTTGAATCCCGCTTGGAGGCCAGCATTTCCAATGCGGCTATGAGAAGCTTGCGGGTCTGCGCAGGCTCGATCACGTCGTCCAGGATGCCGCTTTGGGCCGCAGCGACGCCATCGGCCACCTGAGAAGCATATTCTTCCGTCAGCTTTTCCCGGGCCTCAAGGGCGGGCTCTTTGCTCTCAGTCAGCTCTTTCTTATAGAGCACCTGCACCGCGGCTTCCGGGGCCAGAGCGGAGATCACTGCCCCGGGCCATGCATAGGCCATATCGGCGTTGGCTTTGCCGCCCATGGCCACGTAGCTCACGCCGATGGCGTTGCCAACGACCACCGATACCTTGGGGCAGGTGGCTTCCGCATAAGCATAAAGAAGCTTTGCCGCAGAAGCCATTTGACGGGCCTGGTCGCCCGGCTCGTACATTTTAAGCCCTGCGGAATGGATGAGGCTCACTACCGGGATGCTGTAGCAGTCGCAGAAGCGCACGAACCGCGCGGCCTTTGTTGCTGCCCCGATGCAGATGCGCCCCTCGTTCACCTGGGCGTTGGAGCACACCACACCAACCGTCCGCCCGCCCAGGCGGCCCAGAGCCACCCGTAGAGCCTTGGCATAGTCCGCAAAAAGTTCGATAAAGCTGCCGCCATCAAGCAAGGCCGCCAGCAGGGCCCCGGAATCGGAGGGGTCCACTTCGGGCATCAGGCGGTTCAGATCGTCCGTATCCACAATAGGGGCATCTTCCACGTTGCACCCGGGCAGCAGCGCCAGAAGGGAAGATGCCAGTTCAAGGGCTTCCTCCTCGTTCTGCGCGGTCAGGGCAACGCCGCCCTGGGCCGCCATCACATCCGCGCCGCCCAAGGTTTTGCCGGTATAGTCTTTCCCCATGGCCGCGCTGTACACTTGGGGCCCGAACATCATCAGTTCGCCCACGCTCTTGGCCATGATGCTGATATCGGCCAATTGGGAGATGAGCGCCGCGCCGCCCACGCAGGGGCCAAGCACCAGGGCAACGATTGGGCACACGCCGCTCATGCGCGCCATTTTGGCATAGATCCTGGCATAGGCGTCCATGGCACCGGCGCCTTCATCCAGCCGCACCCCAGCGCTGTCAATGACGGCTAGAACGGGCGCACCCGTCTTCTGGGCCAGGTCAAGCACCTTCAGTATTTTAGCGGCCTGCAGTTCGCCCATAGCCCCGCCGTGTACGGTAAAGTCCTGGGCGAACAGATAGACGGGGCGCTCCTGGATGGTGCCATAACCCGTCACCACCCCCGCGCCCTCGTCCTTGCGGGAAACCAGGGTATCCATTTCCACAAAGCTGCCCTGATCCAGTAATTTTGCGATGCGTTCCCGGGCCGTGAGTTTCCCGGCCTCGTGCTGTTTTTGCACGCGGGTCGCATCCCCTTCAAGGATTTCCTGCTTTTTCTGGAGCACCTGCTTTAGATCCTGGGTGTTCTTCATGCATGTTCTCCTTCCGTGGCTTCCAATAAGCCTCTTACGAGGCAAAATAAAAAGGCTCGAAATTTTTCCCAATTTCTTTAATTCGCTGTTTCTCCCCTATTTCCTGCCGAAAGGGAAACAATTTTTGCAATTTAGGCTGGAAAAGCCGTCATTTGAGTGGTGCGCTGACGGATAGTCTTAGCACCAAGACACCTCATCCGCAACCTTCGTCGGCACCTTCCCCTAAAGGGGAAGGCAAGCCGTAGGGGGTGATGCCCACATCGCCCCGCTATTTGGCACGGTACGAAGGGGCGATACGGGCATTGTTCCCTACGATCCAATCACCCCGGTCTTGCTGGCCATCCCTCCACAGGAGGAAAAATAGGACTTGCCTCCCCCTTTAGGGACTTCGCGCCGCCCGCTGCTACGCTAGGTCGGTGTTCCGCTCCGTCGTTCCTCCGTCGCTCCAGGCTTCGCCCTTCGGCTGGTGCCGACGAAGGAGGCGGATGTCGCCCGCAGGCGACCGATGAGATGCCAACACCAGTCATCACTGCCTCTGCAAAATGAAGCACTCCGGCGCGCCAGGTCCGGCGTTTAAAAACCGCTGATGGAGGATATTAAAGCGCTGGGGCGGATATTGCGAGAGCCACCCGGCCAGTTCACTTAACTCCCTGTTTCCTTCCGCATGGCCCGGATAGGCGCAGATGGTGATCACGCCGCCGGGCAGCAAAAGCGCCATGCAGGCTTCCACCGCTTTTTGCGTCGTCTCCCAGTGGGTAGTGACCTGCTTGTCCCCTCCGGGAAGCCAGCCCAGGTTGAACACCGCAAGGCGGACAGGCTCTGTCACCACCTCCAGAATGCGATCATGGCTCAAAAGGTGCAACTCACACCGTTCCAGAAGCCCCTCACTCTTAAGCAGCCGGGCGGTGCTGTCTACCGCGGCCTTCTGCACGTCAAAGGCGACCACTTTCCCTGTTTCCCCCACAAGCCGGGCCAGGGCGCATGTATCCTGGCCATTGCCCATGGTGGCGTCGATGACCCTATCCCCCGGAAGCAGCAGCTTTGAGTGGCATTCAAACGCCAACTGCCGAGCGCTTTTAAGCAGATATACCATGCTCACCTCACAGCTGCCTTAGCAAGCCGACTTCTTCTTCAGTCAAATGCCGCCACTGGCCCCGGGGCACGTCCCCCAGCTTCAAAGGCCCAAACTGCACCCGCCGCAAAAGCACCACCTGATGGCCCACCGCCTCGAACATGCGGCGCACCTGACGGTTGCGCCCCTCGTGGATGGTAACAAGAACCGAGGTGGAAAAGGCATCGTATTTGAGGACGACCACCTTGGCCGGCGCGGTCCTGCGGCCATTCACCATGACCCCTGCCCTCAAGGCTTGGGCGGCCTCAGGCGCAAGGCGGTTGGAGACCTGTGCCAAATATACTTTCTCCACCTCCCGGCTGGGGTGGAGCATCCGCTGGGTCAGCTCCCCATCGTTGGTTAGCAGCAGCAGACCTTCGCTGTCGTAGTCCAGCCTGCCCACGGGATACAGCCGCACGGGATAATCCCGGAACATATCCAGCACGGTGGGCCGGCCTTCGGGATCAGAGGCGGTTGTCACCTCGCCCATGGGTTTATGATATAGAAGATAATGCTTTTCCTCTTCCGGGCGGACCGGCTTATCGTCCACCAGAACCTCGTCTTCCATCTCCACCTGAGTGCCCATTTGCGTCACCACTTCACCGTTGACCTTCACCCGGCCCTGCGCGATCATGACTTCCGCCGCACGCCGGGAGGAAACACCGCACTGGGCCAGGTATTTTTGCAAGCGCATAGGGAACCTTCCTTCATCTATCTCAGTCAAACAGCAGGTAAAAGAATAATGCGCAATCACGAAGCGCCGGGGGCTTTTGCGCCTGGTTGGGGATGGCGGCATACAGCATCCTGTCCACGCCGCCCAGGGTAAAACCATAGCTTTGATAAAACTGGCAGGCCACAGGGTTGGCATCCTGTGTCTCCAGCATCAGCCCCTTCATTCCCTGGCGCTGGGCCCAGTTCCTTAAGGCGTCCATCAGCGCCCGGCCCACGCCCTTGCGCCGCTGACGCACATCCACCCGGATGTCCCATACCATGGCCAGGTTATTCCAATTCTTGGCTGCCACCGCCTGGCCGACCAACTGATCATCCAAAAAGGCAAAAAAACAAACAGCGTCCTGCCGTTTCACCAGATCCTGGGGCCTGAATACGCTCTCCGGAGGATAGGTGCGCCATTCCGCCTTGTTCAGCGGCGCATATTCCAGCGTAAACCCGGAACGGGCCACCTTGACGGTGGCCAGTTCCCCTACCAGATAGCGGTTATCGATCTGGTTGTATTAATGTGTCAGCGTGTTGTTCAGCGGCAGGATCCTCAGCATGCTGTATCTCCTTCACGGCCGGATGCTCGTAAAACTTCCTTGTCAGCATACCAAAAAAAACGTCAAAAGACAAGGAGGACAAGCAATAAACGGAGAGGGCTTCCTTTGAAAAGGAAGCCCTCCTTAAGCCCTGCAAAGCAAACTTCATCTATGGTAAATATTGAGAATTCTTAATCGCCGAAGAACCGGACATCGATTGCTCCATTGGATGTTTCCACCGTCAGCCGCCGCTGCCCTGAACCGCCGGAATTCAGGTTATTGGAGGCGTTGGAAGTGCTGGAAGAAATCGTATAGTCTTCCCGATTGCCGCCCACATTCCCCGTCACCGCAGCGTTGGAGGTGCGTATATCGATGGCCGGCGCCGCGATCTCCTCCACTGCCACGTGGCCGTTGGATGTTTCCAGCTGCAGCTTTTCACCGCTGGCCGCCCGCCTGACTGTGAGCGCGCCGTTGGATGTTGCGGCAGTGAAGCTCCTCTTGGCCGCCACCTCCGTAAGCGTCATGGCGGCGTTGCTAGTCCTGGCATCCACCATCTGTGCGCCGATCTTCTCAATCTCCACATTGCCGTTGGATGTTCCCACCCGGACCTCCCCCACCGCCGGGAAGCTTGATACATTGATGCCGGCGTTGGATGTGTCCAGCTGGAAGTCCCCCGCGTAGCCCTGGGGCACATATACTTTGACCTCTGTTCTAGGATGCGTGACCACATTTACGCTGTTTGATACAAAGAAGAACCAGCTGGAAGTCGTACGGGAAAAAGGCGAACTGTCATATTTGCACTTAAGCGCCAGCACGCCGTTTTCCAGCGTGACATCGTAAGGATCTTCCTCACAGGTGAAGTATTCGATGGTGATCTGGTCCCCATCACCGGGCAGCACGGTCACCGGCATATCCCTGGCCCGCACCAGCACCGTTTCGATCCCCTGCACCGCAGCCTGATATTCCTGCTTTTCATAGGTGATCTCCGTCCTCTGACTCCCCGCGGCCAGAAAATCCGGCTGCGAGCCGGACCTTGCGCTCACAAGGCACAGCGCCAATCCCACCAGCAGCAGGATGGACGCCACCACCAAGATGTTTTTCCGATTGTTCATGTTAGACTCCTCCCTACAAGTCGTTTCCATACGCGCCCTGCCAGGCGCTCCGTCATATAAAGGGCCGGGTGCATGGCGCCCCTGGCGCCGTAGAACACAAAGATGGAAAGCCCCATGGCCGCCATGCCTGCGCCGATCTGCGCAAGAGGCATCCCCAGGCTGCTGCCGTTTAGGAACAAGCTGAAAACGACCGCCACTCCCCACACGAACAGCGCCAGGCATACCGCCCACAGGCAAAGCACCAGGACCCATACCAGGGCGAACGCAGTCACTGTGAGCGCCGCGCCAACCACAAGCAGCGGAAACCACAGGGGAAAGCCCAGGATGATCAGCGCAATTGCCCACCCGCTGGTCCTGCGCCGGGGCGGGGTGTTCGGGCGAAGATCAGCTTTCACCCGCCTGGCGATGACGTGCATGGGCTCCATCATCGCCACTGCCTGCTCCTCGGTCATGCCTTCCTCCATGCGGTCGGCGATGATCTCCGTATAGTAGTGGACGGTCTGATCTATTTCCCGCTGGGGCAGGCCATCCAGTTCCTTAAGCAGTCCCTCACAAAATTCCTCCCGCGTCATCGTGCTTCCCCCCTGATGAAATCATACGCTCGCATCACATCTGTCCAGTCCGAAAGAAATTCCGCAATCCGTTCCCTGCCGGCCTCGGTGATGGCGTAGTACTTGCGCAGCCTGCCATCGTGCTCCCTGGTGTAGATCCGCAAAAGCTGCGCGCTTTCCAGCCTTCGCAGGATAGGGTACAGGGTCGATTCGGAAGTCTCCATGACGCCCGACATATCCTTGATGAGCTGATAGCCATAGGAATCTCCTTTTAAAAGCAGGGACAGGACGCAGACTTCGATGAGCCCCCGCTTCAGCTGTACATCCATGGCATCACCTCCCAACGCATAGTATTATACACCGCGCAATACTATGCGTCAAGCAGTATTGAGGGAAAATTGTGAAATATTTTTCAATCTCTTCTAGAACATAAAAAGCGCCCTCCAGAAAGCTGGAGGACGTAGGAAAAGGCCTTTACCCTGAGTAGAGGGGAATTTGGCGGGGAGGAGAATCATGCGCTATCGCTAGGCGCTTGGGCGGGCGATCAATGATCGGCCCTACGGGCCCGATGATCGTTTTTATCGCCCTTATCCAATGCTTTCTGTACCAGGTATTTGGGCAAGAACCCAATAAAAGCTTGACGCTCTAGGGAGATTATCAATCGCCCGCCTGTGGTGCGGACTGATTGCTGGGCAGTAAGGCGCCAGCCAAAAGCCTTCCCCTCAAGGGAGCCTTTTGGATTCTCCTCCCTTGGAGGGGAATTTGCACAGTTGCTCCATCCATTCGCTGGGAGGCTCTATCTCCATTATTCCTTCTGCTTTCTGCCCACCCGCCGCCACACAAAGATCAAGGCGACAGCCATCCCAATCACCAGCAGGACGATAGCGCTATTTCTCCACCACCGGCCCTGCAATGGTCCAGTTTTCGAAAATCCTTCCGATGTTTGAGCGAAAGGTGCGGGGAGACACGCCCTTGGATGCCACCAGCGGACGCTCCGCCAGCACCTGCCCATGGAAAGTCAGCCGTATGGTCCCCACCGCCTGATCCTGCGAAAATCCTGCCGTGAGCTTATCCGGAAGGTCGATCTCGATATCGGGAAAAGCATCCATGGGCATTGGCGCGGCCAACTCTCCCGCAAGGCGAACCACCACGTTTCCCTCTTCCCCGCCCTCCACAGGCACGGTGCGCACCGTCTCACCATCGGAGAGCATCGACACATACTGGTAATGCTCAAACCCATAGTCCATCAGCTTGGCCGCCTGGTTAAACCAATCGGGGCAGTTGAGCACTACGCCCACCACTTCCAAACCGTTTCGCTGTGCGCCAAACACCAAGCAGCGCCCCGCCGCCCGTGTAAAGCCGGTCTTGATGCCGGTGGCCCCTTCATAGGTGGAAAGCAGCTTGTTTTTGTTGTTGAGGATCCTGTTATAAGGCCGGCCCTCCCAGGGGATACTGCCACGCTGGGTGGATACCAGTTTGCGGAATAATGGATACCGCATGGCCTCCCTGGCGATCAGGGCCAGGTCATGGGCAGTTGTATGGTGCGCGGCATTGGGCAGACCATGAGGTGTTTGAAACACCGTATCCGTACAGCCAAGTTCCGCCGCCCGCTCCGTCATTTTCCTGCAGAAATTCTCCACCGTGCCGCCAATATGCTCGGCAATGGCTACCGCAGCGTCATTTCCGCTGGCCAGCATCAGCCCGGTCAGCATCTGCTCCAGCGTCAACTTTTCCCCCAGGGACAGGTAGATGCTTGAACCCGGCACGCCAAAGGCGTTCCTGCTGGTGGTGACAACCTCGTCCAGATGGCCGTATTCCAGGACCATCAGCGCCGTCATAACCTTGGTGGTGGACGCCATAGGCAAAGGCACGTTCTCATTTTGGGCATATAGCACCGTGCCGGTATGTTCTTCTATTAGTACAGCCGCCTTGGCGGCGGCAATGAAAGCGCCTGCTTCCTCTTCCTCTTGCGCCAATGCGCCAAAGGGCAGAAGCAGGCATATCGCCGCCAGGGCCACCGCAGCTTTCCGCTTGGCCATGCGTTTTCCTCCCGCTGGGCTTCCACTACATTATGTTACATTCTGTCATCATAAGAGGAGGACGATCCCCGGCCCATCTGATTTAACCCCGGGCCATCCCGTCCTTCGCGGCTGTCCCTGCCATCCCCGCGGCCCTCGCCCCGGCCATCACCCCGGCCATCACCGTTGCCCTGGGTAATGGTGATGCGCTTCTGCCTGCCCTCGTGCCTGTCATAGCCCCGGAAAATGCCCCTGAAATCTTCCACTACCTGGGGCAAAAGCTCCACCATTCGGTCGGCCATGGTGTTGGGCTGGGCAGGAAGCATCTTCACCGAGCCGTTGCCTACCACCAAAAAACCCACCGGCTGCACCGAGACGCCCGCGCCGGACCCGCCCGCAAAGGGCATCTTGCCATCCATGCCCGGGGACACATGGGGCCTGCCATTCTCATCAGTGTTGTATTCCCCGCCCCCGGCTACAAATCCGAAACTTACTTTGGATACGGGGATCACCGTCATCCCCTCCGTGGTACTCACCGCTTCGCCGATCACGGTATTCACATCCACCATATCCTTGATATTTTCCATGGTGGTCTGCATCATGTTTCCGATGGGGTGGTCCATGCATGATCCTCCTCGCGCCTTTTCTCCCGGATACGAGCTATCAATAAGGCAATGCCAGCCATTGCACATCCGAAAAGTAGGTTGCCCAGGCGCATGAACAATATGCAGGAAAGCTGGGCGGCGCATGGCTTGCCCTCAAAGTCCGGCCATACTTCAAGGCTGCACGGAACGCCCCTGGAATGAAGATTTTTTTTGAATATAGAAAGCAAAACGGAAGCCGCACCGCTGCCCAGCGCGGTATGGGCGGCATTTGGAAAACTGATGCGCGCCCGTAGACCTATAAACATGACTGTGATCGTTTTCGCAAAGAAGGCTCGGGTCCTGTCAGCCGTCTTTAAAAACTGAAGAGCATATTGGAGCGTCTGCCACGTATCGCCTATGCTGCCGCTATGCTGTTTATTGCTGTTCTTGCGCCGAAAGGCCAGCAGCAATTTCCCCTCGTTATCCCTGATAAGCCCCATATTGGCCTGCATGCGTATGCCCCAGATCTTGAGTACAGCCGCGCCGGAAAAGTGCGCCCCCGCGGCGATGTCCAGCCGCAGGCGAAGGGGCGTGATAAGCAATGCGTACACGGCCAGCAAAATCCCTAAAATTGCCATGGCACATCCCCTTTCCAGTGCATATGGCTATTCTTGCCGCGGGGGATGAACTTCATCCGTGAATAGCAAAGCGGCAGGCTGTTGACAGTCTGCCGAGCAAGAAGAAATATTCAATTTTTCTAAAGAACAAGGGTCTAGGTGCCCCGCCTCCGACCACCCCGGCGCTACGCGCCCCCCCTCCACGTGAGGGGAATGGAAACGACTTTTCTATCCCAGGGGAGCAACGAGGGAAAACCGCAGTTTTCACTCGTTTGCAATCGTCTCAGCCGGCTTTGCCGGCTGGACGGAGGTTTGCGGAGCAAACATTCCTTACGCGATTCACCGGCCGTATGCTTGCAGCGACCTGGCAAAGCCAGGTCGCTGCATAAGGCATACAGGTGAATCGTGCAAACTCGAAAAAATGACGCAGTCGTTTTTTCGAAAGACGTTAGCCCTGCGGGCCAGCCGCAACGATCTCTTTGGGCATGTTGGAATACTTTTCGAAGTTCTTGCGGAACTGGGCAGCCAGGTTCTTGGCCGTAGCGTCATAAGCGGCTTTGTCCGCCCAGGTCTTGCGGGGGGCTAGCACGTCGTCCGGCACGCCGGGGCAGGTCTTGGGCACCATCACGTTGAAGTTGGGGTCCAATTCAAACTCGCCCTTTTCCAACTCGCCATTCAGGCACGCGGTGACCATGGCCCGGGTGAGGGGCAGCTTCATCCGCTTGCCGCTGCCGCTGGCGGGGCCGCCGGACCAACCGGTGTTCACCAGGTATACGTTGGCGCCGTACGTGTCAACATACTTGCCCAGCAGTTCTGCATAGCGGGTGGCGGGCAGGGGCAGGAAGGGCGCGCCAAAGCAAGTGGAGAAGGTGGCTTGGGGCTCGGTGACGCCGCGCTCGGTACCGGCCAGGCGCGCGGTGTAGCCGCTGACGTAGTGGAACATAGCCGCTTCGCGGGTCAGCTTCGAAACAGGGGGCAGCACGCCGAAAGCATCGGCGGTGAGGAAGATCACAGTCTTGGGATGGCCGCCCACGCCGGGGATCACGGTCTTGGGATTAAATTCCACGGGATATCCCACGCGGGTGTTTTCGGTGAGAGAATCGTCATTGAAGTCCAGCTCACGCGTTTCGGGATCGTATACCACGTTTTCCACCAGCGCGCCGAAGCGGATGGCGGCGTAAATCTCGGGCTCATGTTCCTTGGAAAGGTTGATGCACTTGGCATAGCATCCGCCTTCGATATTGAAGATGCCCTTGGGAGACCAGCCGTGCTCGTCATCGCCGATGAGGTAGCGGTTGGGGTCAGCGGACAGGGTGGTCTTGCCGGTACCGCTCAAGCCAAAGAACAGGGCGCTGTCCCCACCTTCGCCGATATTGGCGGAGCAGTGCATGGGGAACACATCCTGCTTAGGCAGGAGGTAATTCATCAGCGAGAACACGCTCTTCTTCATTTCGCCGGAGTACTGGCTGCCGGCCACGATCACCATCTTACGCTCAAAGGAGAGGATGATGGCAGCTTCGGAGCGGACGCCGTCGAGTTCGGGGATGCACTTGAAACCAGGGGCGGAGACGATGGTGAAATCCGCCTTATGGTTGGCAAGTTCCTCCTCGGTGGGCCGGAGCAGCATCTGATGCATAAACATGTTCTGGCTGGCCAGTTCGTTCACCACACGCACTCCGATGCGGTAGGTGGGGTCGGCCCCGGCAAAGCCGTCAAACACGAACAATTCCCGGTTCTGCAGATATGCGCACATCTTGCGATAGATGGATTCAAATTTTTCAGAAGAAATAGGAATATTGACCTTGCCCCAGGCGATCTCCCCGTGGATGCTGGGTTCGTCTACGATGTAACGGTCCTCGGGAGAACGGCCGGTATATTTGCCGGTGTTCACAAGCAGCGCGCCGGTGTTGCTCAGAACGCCCTCGCCGCGACGAAGGGCATGCTCCGTAAGCTGGCTGACGGGAAGATTGCGATACACCGCCGTGGGATTGGTAAGGCCCAGGTACGTAAGATCCACGCTCATGATTTTTACCCTCCAATATGATAAGATACCGTTGCGGCAGGGAATGCCGCATGTCCTTTTTTAAACCGGGGAAACAAAGCAATTTCTCCCTAATTCTTATAATTCGGTGTTCCCCTTTTTGTTTCCTGCATCTTTTGAAAATTATTTTGAGAAAGTCTTCAGTCTCTCTAACAAAAAGGGTTACAAAAAAAGGCATGAACAGTCCATCATTGCCTGCGATTGTATACAGAATGCAATGCAGTCATGCCATTCCTTCATTTTCAAATTTAGCACAGTGTCTGAGGATTCTTTGTGCGGAGGGTCAGCATCTGCGCTTAGGTTTCATTTCCCCGAAACATAGGCGTTGGCCAGCTTCGCAAAATCATCAAGGCCAAGTGTCTCACCCCGCACCTTCTCGTCCAAGGCGCAGGACGCCATAAGCTCCGCCGCCGCCTGCCTGCCGATAGGGAAAGCGGCCTGCAGGTTGTTGAGCATGGTCTTGCGCCGCATCAAAAAAGCGGCGGCGGCCATGCGGAAGAAGATGTCTTCATCCGCCACCTCTACGGGGGGATTTTCCCGTATAGGCATGACCACAAAGGCGCTGTCCACCTTGGGCGGGGGCGTAAAGGCGGCGGCGGGCACATCCATTGCCACAAATGGGTCGCAGAAATACTGGGCGCGCACGGCCAGCATACCGTATTCCGGCGTGCCGGGCGCAGCCATCACCTTGTCCGCCACTTCCTTTTGCACCATGACCGCCAGGCGCGTGATGGGCAATTTCCCAGACAGCAGCAGCGTCAAAAGCGGAGAGGTAATGTAATAGGGAATGTTGGCCACCACGCAAAACTTTTCCCCCAGCGGGCGGACAATATCCTTCAAATCCGCCCGGAGCACATCACCTTGCACCACCTGCACATTCTCATAAGGCGCCAAGGTCACCCGCAGGATGGGCAGCAGCGCCTCATCCAGCTCCAGGGCAATGACCTGCCTGCAGGCCTTTGCCAACTGCGCGGTCATGCTGCCACTGCCGGGGCCGATCTCCAGCACGCCGTCCTCGGCCGTTACGCCTGACAGGCGCACAAGTTCCGTAAGCAGCGCCTCGTCATACAGAAAATGCTGGCCCAGCCCTTTCTTGTAACGGAACTGGCTGTCGCGGATCGCTTGTTTGGCTTTGCTCAATTTCTTTCTCCTTCAAATAGCCTGCTTGCTCCCCCGTCCAGTTTGCCCCTTTTGCATCCGGCATATCATTAAGGTGGAGCAGCCGCGGTTTACAGGCTTATTTTTCCATGATATAATTTCTGTATAGTTTCAGCTGTTACGGGAGGTGCAACCACATGCCCGAATCGTTGGAGGAGCAAAAGACCCGGGAGGCCGCAAATACCTTTTCCTGCCCCGGCTGCGGAGGCCGCGCCGTTTTCGATCCGGGATCCCAAAGCCTCAAGTGCCCGTACTGCGGCACAGAGACAGCCATTGAAAAGATCATCGAACAGCCTCAGGAATATGATATCAACCAAGCTCCTTCCTCCGGCCAGAAGGACTGGGGCGTAAAAGTGCGCGTAATCCGCTGCCAGGGCTGCGGCGCGGAAACGGTGCTGGAAGAGAACGCCACCTCCGAGCTGTGTGCCTTCTGCGGCAGCCCTCACGTGCTTACCGACCAGTCGGAGGCCGGGATCGCCCCGGAAAGCGTTATCCCCTTCCAGGTCACGCAGGATCAGGCCGTATCCTCCTTCCGCAAGTGGCTGGGCAAGCGCTGGTTTGCGCCCAGCAAAGCCAAGCGAATGGCCTCCCTTGGCAAGATCTCCGGCGTCTCCCTGCCCCACAGGACGTATGACGCCCAAACGACCTCCGTGTATACCGGCCAGGAGGGCCACTACTACTATGTGACCGTGCCTGTGACCGTGAACAGAAACGGCAAGCAGGTGACTGAGATGCGCCAGGAGCGGCGCACGCGCTGGTCGCCCACCCACGGCATCGTATCAAACAACTTTGACGATGTGCTGGTGGCGGGCAGCCGCCGCCTGGAAGAACATCTTTTAAGCCGCGTCCGTCCCTTTGACCTTGGGCTTTTGTGCAGGTATCAGCCCGGATTTTTAAGCGGGTTCTTAAGCGAAAAGCCATCGGTAAGCCTGCAGGATGGCTGGCAAGAGGCTCAGGAGCAGATCGACGAAGCCATGCGCGACCTTGCCCGTGACGATATTCTAAGCCACGCGGACGAGGCGCAGGTGTCGAGTCTTTCCTCCGAGCATCGGGGCGTGCGCTACAAGTTGACGCTCCTGCCCATGTGGCTGTCTTCCTTCCTTTATAAGGACAAGAGCTTCCATGTGCTCATCAACGGCCAGACGGGCAAGGCCGGCGGACAGGCCCCGGTAAGCGCCCTGCGGGTGCTCATCGCCGTGCTCATCGGCCTTGCGATCATCGGCGGGCTGTACCTGGCCTTTGCCAGCGGGCAGGGCGGCGATACGGTCTACTACGTCCCCCGCGGTTACTGAGCATATTCTTTCCCCGGCCAGTAGGCTTTTTTCACTTCCTGGAAAGCCGCGAACTCCGATACACACCGGTTCAAAGCCCGCTTGTCGGGCTTTTTTCCTTTCTCCGGCCAGTACCCCTTCACCCTAAGTACGTTTGCCTTTTTGTCGGTCTCCACTTCAATGCGGCCCACGAATTCCTCCCCTTGCAATATGGGCAGCACATAGTAGCCGTACTGCCGCTGCTCCTTGGGGGTATAGATTTCCCATCGGTAGTAGAAACCGAACAGCGCCTCCAAAAGTTTTCGATCCCAAAGCATGTTGTCCAGCGGGGCGATCAAATGGGAACGCTGGGTAAATACCTCATCGGAAAGCGCTTTTTGAAGCAGCTCTTCATCTTCCGTCAGGATGTACAAGGGCTCCTTGATCCCCTCCACCGCAAGAGGCGCGATCTCCCCGCCCTTTTGCAGCCTGTCAAACAGCGTGTTCCGCTCGTTGCTTTTCTTGTCCGGCAGGCCAAGGAACGCGTCAGATCCCTTGTTCCATATCATCCCCACCCCGCCGATGCGCCTTTTTAAGCGCCAGGCGGCGTGCTCCGTATCATCGGGATGCGGGTCGGGAGCGGAAAGGATTTCCCCTGGCAGCAACTTTTCCGCAAAGTCATATGCCTTCTGCGTTCCCCGCTTATGGTGGATGCACAGCTCGCCCCGAAAATACAGTGCCTCCAGCACAGCCCTGGCGGAGCTGGTGGGGCCCCAATACCAATCTACTTTTTGGCTGGTATCAAAATCATCGGAGAACAATGGCCCACGCTCGTGAAGCGCCTGCCGGATGGCGGAGGCTTCCTTTTGAACGTGCACAAAGCTGCGAAGCCACTCCTGGCCGTACTCCGCCCTGGTGCGCGCAAAGCAGGGCCAATCCTCCAAGGGAAAGATGGCCATGTTTTTATCCCAGTAATCCACCAGGCGGCGCTTTTCATAAAGGAGGCTGTCGAGCATCCGCTCCCGGTAGCCTTCCACACGGGATTGCAGCGTAAGGTCCGCGTTCCGGCCGCACACGTCGATAGGGTCATACTGGATGCAGCCCGCCTGGCGGATGTAAGCCATTACGCCCTCCTCGTCCTGGAACCGTTTTTCTCCCAGCAGGCCTTGCTTAAGCAGCAAAAACCGCCGGGCGCTGCGCTTTGTGATGTTCACGCGTTCTCCTCCTGTGTATACAAATACCCCAAGCAGGGATATGCTCCGCCAAAAGCTTGCTTTTCCCGTTCCCACTTAAGGCGGTACCCGGCCTTTTCCAGTACCCTGCGGGAAGGCGCGTTGTCCGCCCGGAGGATCGCCCAGATGCGCGGCAAATGAAACTTTTCGATTGCCCACCTGGAGAAAGCGGCCACCGCTTCGGCAGCGTAGCCTTTCCCCTGATGTGCTGCGGCCACCGCGTAGCCGATCTCGATGCCCTCCTCCACCTGGCTCAATCCCACATGGCCGATGAGCTCTCCCGTGTCCTTCAGGGTAATCCCCAGCACAAAGGGCCATTCCTCCCGGGAGGCTGCTCCGGCCAGCAGATCGATGACTTCCTCCGCCTCTTCAAGCGACCCATACACCTGGTC
>JAEWAH010000211.1 GCA_023391725.1 Bacillota bacterium
CCACTGCCCGAGGCGGCTTTGCCGAGTATCTCACCGTGCCGGAAAAGCAGGTATATCTGCTCCCGGATCATCTGCCACTTAAGCATGCGGCCCTAAGCGAGACGGTGTCCTGCTGCGTTCATGGCATAGACTTGTGCCGTATTTCCGCCGGGCAAACGGTGCTGGTCATCGGCGCAGGCCCCATCGGGCTGATCATGCTCCAATTGGCGAAACTCCAGGGCGCGGCCCAGGTGATCGTTTCTGAGCCCACGGCGCAAAAACGGGAGCTGGCAGCGAAACTTGGCGCAGACAGGGCGGTCGACCCTACGAAGGAAGATTTGAAGCAAATATTGTCCGCGTATCCCAATGTGGATTGCGTCATCGAGTGCGTGGGCAGCGTGAAGACCATGGCTCAGGCCGTTGAGCTGGCGGGCCGGGCGGCTACGGTGATGTTCTTTGGCCTCACGCCTCCGGGCGCGGAGCTTTCCATAAAGCCCTACGAGGTATTTGCTAAAGAGCTGCATATCACCGCTTCCTTCATCAACCCCTATACCTTCACCAGGGCTATTTCCCTGTTGGCGGAAGAGAAGATCAATGTGAAGGACATCCTCAGTCTAGAGCTCCCCTTGGCTGATATCCACAGGGTGTTTGAAGAGCCCGCCTGCCGCCAGGGCGGCAAGGTACTCATATCCATGGGCACGCCGGAAGCGCAGGTGAAGTAAGCAAGTTTCGCCAAGGAATATAGAGAAGTCCCATGCGGCACGTACCGCATGGGACTTTTTCTATGCTGTTGAATCCCCTATCACTCCGCCCCGCTGATCGCCGCAGTTGCGATGGCATCGGGAAGCAGGGTAAAGGACGCCAGCTTTCCATCCATCCTAAGTGCCACTGGCAGAGGCTTATCCGTCCGGTTGAGCAGGACCGTGACCAGTGCGCCATCGGGATTGCGGAAAGAGACCGTCTCGATTTTATCCGTGTAGCAGGAGGAAGCGATGCGCCGGGCCCCGGGGGCGATATACCGGCTGAAATGGCCGATAAAATCATAGCTCAGCTTCTTTTCTACCGTATCAGTTTCAGGATCGCACAAAAGTGGCGCCTCACAGAAGTTGCCTACATGGTTGGGGCCGCCCTTTTCATCCAGGAGGATATTCCAATCCAGGAACGCGTTCATTCCCGCCTTCAAGTTCCCGATCATGTCATGTGCGTACATCCTGGCATGATTCAGTTGATCCTCTCCGCCAAAGCGGCTGTATTCCACGCATCCCTCAGAGAACACCAGCTTCTTGCCAGGGAACTGCTCCGATACAAGGCGCACGGCGTCGAAGTGGTCGCCGCTGTACCAATGGAAGGCGATGCCCCGCACCGTCCCATCCGTCTTTTCGTCGATGATCTCCCTTGCCCGCTCGTACACCCGTTCCTTGTTGTGGTCCCAGATGCAAATTCCAACGTCGTGTAGGCCGCTTTTTTGAAGGGCCGGGAACAGAAAGTCGCGCAGAAAAACCTTTTCCTCCTGAGATGTATAGATGCAAGAATCCCATTTCTGCACGGCTTTGGGCTCATTTTGCACTGTGACCATGGTAATATCAAAGCCCCTGGCTCTGTATTCTTTGATATACCGGCAGACATATTCGGCCCAGCGCTGCCTGAATTCCGGCAAAAGGGTTCCCCCATTGTTCTTTTCGCCGTTGCTTTTCATGTAAGCCGGGGGGCTCCAGGGCGAGAGCATCACCTGAAGCGGATGCCCCGCTGTTTCCTGCGCTCTTTTCAAAAGCGGCAGGATGTATTTTTCATCCCGGTTAAGAGAAAAGCTGCTCAGATCCTCATCCTTGGGATCGGTGACCGCGGAAAAATTGCCCAGCGAAAAGTCACAGCTGTCTATGGCGGCCCTGGCCAGAGTATATCGGTTGCCGCCGGGGCCAAAGTACAGATCCAGTATCTTTTTCTGGCTTGCCTCGCTCATCTTGGAAAAAACATAGCCCGAGGCCTCGGTAATCGCCCCGCCGAAGCCATCCACCTGCTGGTAAGTAACTTTGGGATACAGGTTTACCGCGTGGTTCTCCACACCCGGATCGGGGCTAAATTCAACCGTGGCGCGCGCCGTTTCCGTGCTTTCCCCGGTCCAGGCAGTGGTCGCAAGGTCCAGCTTCATATCTGATCCTCCAATGATTGTTCTATATATGTCTCTCCCAGCTTTTGCCTATATGTTTCCACCGGTATCACGCCAAATCCTGCATGGACCGTTGACCCGCTTCCCAATGAGCATAAAAAGGGGAACGCCTTTGATGGCGTCCCCTTAAACTTCTACTAGAGATAAACACATCAACCCTGCGGCATTTCGCTGTTAAGCTCTGCCGGGGCGAAGGGAAAAGTAAGCGGGCCAGCAGCTTCGCTGGCAATCATACCCGGCTGGATATAGAACACCAGGTTCCCCTGCTCGTCCAGGTAAAAATCCGTTTCCGGAAAAAACTCCGCGATCAAGTCTTCCTTGGTGAGATCCTCAAAATATTCCACGGTGCCCGTTTGAATCTGCTCGGTAATGATCTCCCAAACCAGATTGTACACCGTAT
>JAEWAH010000257.1 GCA_023391725.1 Bacillota bacterium
GGGCTCCGGAACCGACCCCATGGAGGGTATGGGCATCGCCGTGGCTGTGCTGGACGTTTTAAGGGAAAAACGCTGTCTGTTTGTGGCTACCACCCATTATCCCGAGGTCAAGGAATACGCCTACCGCACCCCCGGCCTTCAAAACGCCAGGATGGCATTTGACCGGGAAACGCTGTCGCCCCTATACCGGCTGGAGCTGGGAGAGGCGGGGGAAAGCTGCGCGTTGTATATCGCAAGACGCCTGGGATTCCCGGAAACTATGCTTACAAGAGCCCGGGAAGCTGCGTACCTTGCCCGGGATCCTGCCCATGCCCCCGTTCCTGCGCAAAGTGCCGCTATCGGACCGGATCAAACCTCCGTACAACCTCGCATCCGCAAGGAGGAAGCGCCCAAACCCGTTTCCGCCCACGCCGTCCAGTTCCAACTGGGGGATAGTGTTTTGATCTATCCCGGCCGGGAGATCGGCCTGGTGTACGCCCCTGCTGATGAAAAAGGGCTTGTGGGCGTGCAGGTGAAGGGCGTCAAGCGGCTTGTCCCCCACAAGCGGCTGAAGCGCCACGTGGCGGCGGAAAATATGTATCCCGATGACTATGATTTTT
The DNA here is from genome assembly GCA_023391725.1 of Bacillota bacterium. GTDB lineage: Bacteria > Bacillota > Clostridia > Christensenellales > Aristaeellaceae > JAEWAH01. Next base: position 600 of record JAEWAH010000257.1, read on the forward strand.
CCATCGTCTTTGATTCCGTCGCAAACCGAAAAGCCCGGCACAAGATGGAAAAAGGCCACCGTCCCGATCTTGTGATCCAATATGAAAAGGAGCCCGGCCATGCAACTGATTGAGACGAAGGGACTTACAAAAACCTACCGCCGCTTTGAAAAGGAGCCGGGCCTACGCGGCAGTGTAAAGAGCCTTTTTCGCCGCGCCTACACGGAAAAAACGGCCCTGAAGGATTTCGACCTCTCCGTCCGGGAGGGCGAATTCGTAGGGCTGATCGGACCCAACGGCGCGGGCAAGACAACGCTAGTGAAGCTCCTCACCGGTATCATCGCCCCCACCTCGGGAGACCTGCAGGTGCTGGGCTATACGCCAAACCGCCTGCAAAACGATTTTAAACGCCAGTACGCTGTGGTCATGGGTCAAAAAAGCCAGCTCTTTTTTGACCTCAGCCCGGCGGACACCTTTCGGCTGTTCAAGGAGCTGTACGGCATCCCCGAAGGTGAGTATAAAAGGAATCTTGACTATTTTACGGGCCTGTTTGACGTGGACTCCTTGATGCACGTGCAGGTACGCACCCTGTCGCTGGGGGAGCGGATGAAGATGGAGCTCATCGCGGCGCTTCTGCACAGCCCCAAGATCCTTTTTCTGGATGAACCCACCATCGGCCTGGACGCCATGGCGCAAAATCAGATGCGCGCCTTTTTACGGGAAGTGAACGAAAAGCGGGGGGCCACCATCCTATTAACCTCCCACTACATGGAGGACATTGTGAGCCTGTGCGGTAGGTGCGTGGTTGTATCCGGCGGCGAAAAACTGTGCGACGGGCCTACCCAGGAGCTGTTTGAGCGCCATCAGACCCACCGGAAGATTACCCTCTCCCTAAAGGAGGAATGTGCGGTGGAGCTTCCGCCGCAATGCAAAATCGTGGCCCGGAACCACCTGAAAATATCCTTCCTCGCGCCCAAAGAGCAGGCTACGGGTTTGATGCAATCGTTCCTGGCCCGCTTTCCTGTGAGCGATATCACTGTGGAGGAAGAGGATATCGCCAGCGTTGTCACCCGGCTATACGGCGCACACGAGGAGGCCGCGGGATGAAAAAATACTGGGAAGCTGCAAAAACCGCTTTCAAGACCCGTGCCGCCTACCGCTTCGATACCGCCATGCAGGTATTCGCCAGCCTTGCCCGGGTGCTGTTTGCCTGGCTTTTGTGGACGGCCATCTTTCAGGGCCGCAGCACAGTAGCCGGTTTTACCCTGGACACGATGCTCCTTTACTACCTGCTGCAAGCTTTTTTTGCCCAGATGGACAACACGGGCCGCATCGCCGAGGAGCTGAGCGATTATATCAGAAACGGCGCCTTCTCAAAATTCCTGGTGCTGCCCGTGCGTGTGCAGGGGTACCTGTTCGCCCAGTCCCTGGGCAGCGCAGCCTATTCCCTCTTTTTCAGCCTGGCGGCGGGGGCGTTTTGCCTTCTGGCTGTTCCTTTCCAGCCAACTGTAACCCGCTCCTTTGCGGATTTCCTTCAGGCCTTGGCGCTTTTGCTCCTGGGCCGGGTATTCCTCACGCAGCTGAACTTTTACCTGGGGATATTGACCTTTCGTTTCCAGGATATCTGGCTGTTCCTGATGATCAAAAGCAATCTTATGGCCTTTCTCACAGGAGCACTTGTTCCCCTTGCCCTCTTGCCGGGCGGCGTTTTGAGTGTTCTTCGCCTTACTCCCTTTTACTATACCGGCTATCTTCCCGCCATGCTCATATTGGGCCGGGGCGGCGGGGAAGGCATATTTGGCGTTTTGACGCTGTGCGCCTGGATCGCCTTCTTTTTCTTCCTCAACAAGTATATGTACGTGCATTTGCGTACGCGCTATGACGGGGTGGGCATATGAAGCGGAATGCAAAGCTGCTCCTGACACTTATCAAAATGCGGCTCAGCCACTTGATGGTGTTCCGGCTTTCGTTCTTTGGCGCGTTCTTTGTGGATGGCAGCATGTTCTTGATCCAGCTGCTTCTCTTTGATGTGCTATTTGGCCAGGTGGAAGCGATCGGCGGCTGGCACAAAGCCGAGATGACCATCTTTGTAGGCACCTTTTCCCTGGTGAACGCCCTGAACATGTCCACCTTCTTCTTTGGCCTCATCACAATCCCGGAAAAGATTCGTACCGGGGCTTTGGATCTGTACATTACTAAGCCTGGAAATCCCCTTTTGCGCCTGTCCTTTGAGCGGATGGACCCAGGCTCCCTGCCGCTGATCGCCCTTAGCCTTATGATTATTTTGCGCGGCGTATCCCTTTTGCCCATGACGCCTTCTCTTTTTGCCATTGCCGGCTATATCCTGCTGGTGCTTTTAATGACGCTTTTATGGTACGACCTGATGCTACTGGTACGCACCGTGCCCTTTTTTGTCCTCTCCGCAGCGGCGGTGCATCAGATGGAGGAGTCGCTCATTGAACTGAGCATCAAAGTCCCGGGCATCGTCTTTCAGGGCGTGTGGAAAGTGATATTCCAATTCTTCTTGCCCTATGGGCTTATTGCAACGATGCCTACGCAGGCCTTGACTGGCGCGCTCTCCCCCTTTGGCCTTTTATCAGGCTGCTTGGTAGCGCTGGTCTTCACCTTCTTTGCCCTGCGCTTGTGGCGCGTCGGCCTGTCCCGCTACAAAAGCGCCAGCAGCTGAACAGGGGCTCCGCCCCTGGACCCCGCTCAAGGGATATAACCCCTTGAGAATCCCCATCATTCAACATATATTTAATTAGACTCTTCCATTGATTATCCCAGACAGATATCTCATGTAGAGACGATTGTCAACCGTCCGCTTTATTTGGCATCCGCTTTTATGGCAGAATGATGCTCTATTCTCTTTATCATCCCAAATTGGAGATTTCATAGGGACTTATCCCTTTGATGGGGTCCAGGAGCGACGCACCTGGGACGGTAGTTGAACAGTGCCACACCAGCAAGAATCACCGCACCTCCAAGCAAAGTGGAAATGTCCGGCGACTCTCCATTGAGCAAAAACCCGGCCAGCGTGCTCAAAAATGGTGTAATGAACATATAATTGCTTACATCGCTTGTCCTTGGCGCGCGCTGAAAGGCAGCGGACCAAGTGATATACGCAATGGCGCTAGGAAAGACACCCAGTATAAGAATATACAGCCACTGAGCCGGTGCTGCGGTCTGCGCCTCGCTGATGCCTTGCGGCAGAACAACGCATAAAAGCAGCGTTCCGCAAAAGATGCTGTACACGGCCGATTGAAGCGATGAATACGTCTTTGTCAGCTTGCGCTGAAT
>JAEWAH010000285.1 GCA_023391725.1 Bacillota bacterium
CAAGATGGGGAAGCCCTTGGGTTCCAGACCCGGGATATGATGCCCTTGACGACCCTTTCGGTGGGGGACGCGGCCATCACCATCAAGCAGGAGCTTGCGCAATTTCCCATCGCCCATAAAGGGAGCAGGGCGCTGCAGCCCCCCTTGTACCTTGTGGTAGGTGATCGGCAGACGGCAGCATCCCTTGCCGCAAACGTGACCGGGGCTGATAATCAGCCGCAGTTCTCTCAGGGTTTGTGGTGGAACACCTCCGGGGACGAGGAAGCGCTGATCAGCTATTCGAAAGCCATCTGGGATGATGTGAAGGGTACGGGCGTCAGCTCCCAGGTAACCAGCAGTCATCCCGTGCGCCGGGAATGGCGGGGTATGTACGGCGGGTTCCTGTTCATAGGGGTTTTCCTGGGCCTGCTTTTCCTGATGGCCACCACCCTCATCATCTACTTCAAGCAGGTGTCCGAAGGCTACATGGATCATGACCGGTTCATCATCCTCCAGCAGGTGGGCATGAGCCGGGAGGAAGTGAAAAGCACCGTGCGAAAGCAAATCCTGTCGGTATTTGTGCTGCCCATCATCGTCACCTTCCTGCATACCTGGGGGGCCATGCACATGATGAAGCAATTGCTGTTCATGTTCAGCCTCACGAACGTGCCGCTCATCAACATGAGCATTTTCGGTACCGCCGCGGTGTTCGCCGTGCTGTATGGGCTTGTCTATTCGGCCACTGCCAGAACGTATTACGCCATGGTCCGCATGGATGGATAAAGAGTCCGTAAAAATAGCGAAAGGGATGCGGCGCGCCGAGGGCGTCGCGTCCTACAGCGCCTCCGCCTGCGCAGGCCATGCAAAAGCGAGACGATTACAATGGAAGGGGCTCCGCCCCTTCCATGCATCCTCGAAATAATGTTGAGGTAATTCCATAGACTCACGCGTCCGCCAGGGTAATCTCCCGGCGGGCGCTTTTTTCATCCAATGTAAAGCTCGCCCGCTTTCCCTGGCAGTGAAGCTCATATTCGCCCCGGAAGCCTTCCAATTCTGCGTCCCCGTTTTCATCGGTGACGATGGATGTTTTCGTCCACCATTCGCCCTTTACCTTTTGCATGAGTGCCTCATAAGCAGGCTTTGGGCTGTTGTCCGCCCGTAAAAGCCCGGAAGGCGCTTTGAGCCACTTGCCATCCACCGCGTCCCAAGTGGTGATGGCGGTAACGGCCGGATGAGCAAACAGCGTTTCGTACATCTCCACGATCTCATGGGCCTGGCGTGCCTCTCCCTGGGGAGTTGTAGGCCAGCTTTCCACCTGCCAGTCGTTGAGATCCTCGATGTGCGCGGGCATCAGATCGCCTGAGATCAGCGTATTTTCCGTAAAGTGCAAAGGTTTGCCAAAATGGGCGAAGCGTTCCAGCACCTTTACTATTTTTTCGCGGCCCCAGTAGCCCTGGTGCTGGTGGGACTGGATGCCAATGGCGTCGATTTCGATCCCGGCCTGCAGGCAGCCGTCCACCAGGATCTCATAATCGATGCTGGTGTTGAAGTCGTTGATAAGGAGAATCGCATTGGGATTGGCCTCCCTGGCTGCAGCAAATACCTTCTTCACCAACCCAGCCCGCCCCAAAGTCTTCGCGATGCGGGTCACGGCGTTGTCGTACTTGTCGAAGATGGGCATGATCACCACTTCGTTGATTACATCCCACATATCGATGATCCCTTTGAAGCCGCCCACTTCCCTTCGGATGCGCTCCAGCTGCTTTTCAAGAATTACTTCGTTACTGTATTTCATCAGCCAGGGCGCGCAAACCGTATGCCAGCACAGAGGATGACCCTTCACCTGGATGCCGCGGCCTTTCAAATACCGGGCGGCAGCCTGCAAGCGCGCGGTATCCGGCTTGCCTTCTTCGGGCTCGAACCGCCCTAAGTAAAAGGGCAGCGTGCCGAAGTTGTTAAGGGTAAACATCTTTTTGAGGCGGTCGTGCAGCTGCTCCCGCTGCGCTTCGTCCGCCTCCCCGTTTGCGTAAGGCACGGCATCAAACGCACCCACACCAAAGAGAAATTGATGCTTCGTCTGGGCTGCCGTCACCTGCTTGAGCGCGGCCGGGGTCCCGTCGGCATTTGTGATGTGCAGTTGGATCTTCGATTTGCGGTGGTCGTAAGGTTGGATGGCCAAAAGAAGTCCCTCCTTTTTGTGATCGGATAGTATATAGACTCCATGGATGGATAGGCAAAAATATTAATCACTTTACACGAAAAGGAATGCGTGGGATAATGTAACATAGATAGTTTTGAACGTAAAGAGGTGCCGGCATGTACCGCGCGATCGTCGTGGACGATGAGCCTTATATGCGTGAAGGCATGCGCATCCTGATCGATTGGGAAGCGTGCGGATTTGAGCTCACCGGTGAGGCGGAAAACGCCCAGCAGGCGATGGTGCTGCTTGAATCGGCGCGCCCTGATCTGATGATCTGCGATGTACGCATGCCGGGCCTGGACGGTACGCAGCTGGCTCTTTTTGCCCATGCGCACTATCCTGGGATGCAGATCGCCTTCATCAGCGGGTATCAGCAATTTTCCTATGCCCAGGCCGCCATCCGCGCCCAGGCCCATTGCTACCTGTTAAAACCCATTGATCCCGACGAGGTGCAGGAGCAGCTGAAGGCCATTGCCAGGGTGCTTGACGCGCGCGGCGTGGGGGAAAGCGAACTAACAGAGGAAGCGGCGCTGCTGCCGCCCTCCATGGAGGCGGACGAACCGGATCAGATCATCAGCAGCATGCGTAGGCTCATCGCCGAGCACTATGCAAAGAATCCTTCCCTCTGGTCGCTAAGCCGCCAGCTCCATTTGCACCAGGGGTATCTGGGCCAGCAAATCAAAAGGCTCACCGGAAAGACATTTCATCAGCACGTAGCAGCCCTGCGCATGCAAAAGGCGCGGCGGCTTTTGCTTACGACTGACCAGTCCATCAAGGAAATCGCCCACGCGGTAGGCATCGCGGATGTGGATTACTTTACATCCCAGTTCCGCCGGGAGACAGGGAAGACGCCAATGCAATTCCGCAAGCCCTAGGAGGCACTATGCCAAAGCTTAAAAAATCCATCGACAACCTCTCCCTGCGCGCCAAGTTCATATTGCTGTATCTCGTCTGCGTGCTCATCCCCCTGGTGGCGCTGCAGGCCTTTGTGCTGCAATATACAACGGGGGAAATTCGCGTAAGGGAGGAGCAGAACGCTGCCATGTCCCTGGACCGGGTGTCGGCCACATTGGAAAACCAGCTGCTTGGCGCCGCGACACTGCTAAATGCAGTAATCACGGACGAGCAGCTTTTGCACTCCTTAACCACCCACTACTTTACACCCGAACGCTATTACCTGGAATATTACGTTGCCATACGCCCCCGGATATCCCGGTACCTGATGGCCTACGCCCAGCAGATCACCAACATTGAGCTGTATGTAGACAATATAACCATTCTCTCCGGCGGATACTGCATGAGGCTGAATGATGCGGTACGCTCCCGGGCGTGGTTTGCCCCGGACGATGGCACGACCCACATGCAGGCATATCTCATGAGCAACTATTCCACCAACGTCACCCGTCCGCAATTGAGCCTGGTGCGTTCGGCCCAAAGCGGCGGCCATACGCTGCTTCTTAAAATCGACTTGAATATGGAGCTTATCCACAGCTCCATTTATCAGGAAAGGCAATACCTATCGCTGTATTTAGTGAGCCCGGAGGGGCGGGTGGTCAGCAGCACCAGCAGCTTTATGGACTGGAGTCCCCTTGACTGGAACATGGCGCCGCCGGAAAAGGCGGACCTCACCCATGGATTTTTCCCAGGCACGCCCGTGGGCGATTGGGAACTTAAAGCCCTAGTCAATACCGAGCCCATGCGCGAGAGCATCCGTAACACCACGGTATTGACACTGGCGGTGGGGATAGGCCTAAGCGTTTTTGCCGTGCTGATAGCCGTGACCATTGGCTCTTCCATCCTGAGACGGAGCAAGAAGCTGCTGACGCACATGGACGCGGCGGGCGAGGGGCGCTTTGAACCCGTAAAGGAGGACATCGGCAAGGATGAGATCGGCGAACTTATTGAGCACTACAACCAAATGAGCGCACAGCTTGAGCAGTTGATCCGGGATGTGTACACGCTGGAGCTTCAAAAAAAGAGCCTGGAATTGGAGCGGCTCCGGGCAGAGCTTAAGTATTTGCAGGCGCAGGTCGATCCCCATTTTCTGTTCAATACACTAAACGCCATCCTGGTGGTGTGTGTCAAGTGGAACTACTCGGAGGTCAGCGGTGTGATCCGCTCCCTGTCAAAGATCCTGCGGCGCATGGTGGACGTGACGGACGACTGTCTGCCCCTTAGCACCGAACTGGATTTTACCCGCATGTATTTGGAGATCGAGCGCTTCCGTTTCGGAGATAAACTTTCCTACTCCTTCGATATCCAGGAAGAAGCCATGGGCGTGCTGCTGCCCAAAATGTGCTTGCAATCCCTGGCGGAAAACGCCTGCAAGCACGGCATCCAGCACGCTACCGGGAAAGGCGAAATCGCCATCTCGGCAGTGGTGGAAGGGGATGAACTGGTGCTGACCGTTCGCGACAGCGGCGTGGGCATGGCCCCCAAAAGGCTTCATGAGGTCCGGGGGAACCTTTTAGGTCCCAAGGATCCGGCCAGCAGCATCGGCCTTCGCAACATCTTCCGCCGGCTGGAACTGTACTATGGCAGCGCCGCCAGCATGGATATAAGCAGCGAGCCAGGCGAAGGCACCAGCGTCATCCTTCGCATGCCGGTGAAGGACGAAGGGGGGGAGATGCTTGTACCGCGTATTGTTGGTGGATGATGAGCCCCCCGCACTGGAGGGGCTTCAAATCATGATCCCCTGGGAGCGGGAGGGCTTCTGCGTCTGCGGCCAATGCCTGGACGGAGCCACGGCGCTGGAAGCTGTGAAAGCAGATGCGCCAGATCTTATTG
>JAEWAH010000067.1 GCA_023391725.1 Bacillota bacterium
GGGGCATCCGCCGCAGCCCTTGGCCTTTGCGTCACAAGCCACGTAAGCACGCCCCTTTCTTAAGCATCAGGACATTCTACCATGACAAGACAGGTTTGTAAAAGCCACGTGGGGGATGCATCCCCATCTTGCCCGCACGGTGCAACCGGTATATAATCAACCCCATGAGTAACCACTTTGGATTCGTCATTGCGAGCGAAGCTCCTAAAGGCTCCGTTTGAAAGGAGCTGGCAGCCCGCAGGCTGACTGAGGATTGCATAAGGGAGCTGTCGAGCGAAGAAAGACTGAGGATTGTTTAACGAAGCAATCCATAAATCCTTACTGTGCATGGATTGCTTCGGTCGCTGCGCTCCCTCGCAATGACGCCTATGAGGAGAAAGATATCACATGAAGATCCTGCTCACCGCTTTTGAGCCGTTCGGGGGAGAAAAAATAAACCCCGCCCAGGAAGCCGTCAAGCTGATTCCAGACCAACTGAACGGGGCGGACATCATAAAACTCACCGTTCCCACGGTATTCGGCGCGGCGGGGGATACGGTGGCCGCTGCAATACGGGAGCTTGCGCCTAACGCGGTTGTCTGCATAGGCCAGGCCGGCGGCCGCTTAGGGATCACTCCGGAGCGGGTGGCCATCAACATGGAGGACGCCACCATCCCCGACAACGCGGGGGTCACGCCCGTGGACAGGCCCATCCTCCCCGACGCCCCGGCGGCGTATTTTGCCACGCTGCCTATAAAGGCCATGGTGCAAGCCATCAAAGACATCGGCCTTCCCGCGTCCCTTTCCAACTCGGCAGGCACATTTGTGTGCAACCACCTGATGTTTAGGGTGCTGCACCTAATATACACAGAATATCCCGGCATGATGGGCGGCTTCATCCACGTGCCCTTTTTGCCGGAGCAGGCGGCGGCCCAGTCCAAGCCCGCGCCTTCTATGGAGCTAAATGACATCGTCCATGGGCTTCAAGCTGCCCTTATCGCCCTTGCCTAAAGCCTGGATAAAATCAAGTAAAACTCAGGGGACCATTTCCCCATTCACAAAATCCACGCTGCCCGCTTCCAAAAAGGAGGCGGGCAAATTCTTCATGCCCTCGGCTTCCTTTTTGAATACCAGCTTGGAAAACACCTTGGCCCTGTCTTTCTCTTCCGTCAATTCATAGGGTCTAAAATCGCCCTTGCCCTGGGTGCGGCAGGGGATGACAGTCAAGTTTTCCAAAACCGGCCCGGATTCCGTCATGTGGTAACGCAATAAAAAAATGCCTGTATCCGGGTCCACCTTGGACATGGAGCCGAAAGTGAAGTTCCCGGTGCTGTAAAAGATGGGCTTGCCCTTGTAAATATGGATGGGCTGCAGGATGTGAGGATGCTGCCCATACACCGCGTCGGCCCCCGCATCGATAATCTTCTTGGCGTAGGCGTACTGCCCCACATTGGGGGTCGCGTGCACTTCCCGGCCCCAGTGCAAGCTTACGATCACCAGCTGGCACCCGGCATCCCGAAGCGTCTTGATCCTCTTTGCGATCCTAGCCTGATCGCTGTTTTGCGGATACGTAAAGCCTAGAAAGCCGATCCTTATGCCCTTGACCTCGTGGATAAGGAGCTTGTCCTTTATATCCCCAGCGTCCGGATCCACCGTGCCAAAATGGGGGATCCCGGCCTCGTCCAGGGTCTTCATGCTCTGCTCATACCCCGCCGTTCCAAAGTCATAGCTATGGTTGTTGGCGGTGTTCACCACATCCACCCCGGAGTGCAAAAGCACACTGGCGTACTTGGGGTCGGCCAGCAGGTTAATGTCCTTGTCCTTGTGCTTTTTAAGGGTGGTGAACACCACTTCCAGGTTGCCCACCGTTACATCGTCCGCGTCCAGATATTTGCGCACCAGAGAAAAGGGCCATTCAAAGCCCTTTTCATCCACGGTGCGCGTATAGCTCCCAGCGCGGCCCCGCTGCTGATACATTTCGCCGATGCTCATATCGCCCACAAAAGACAGGGTCAGCGTATCTTCTCCCGCACTTTGTGCAAGCGCTGGCGCACACGCCATAATCAAAAACACTAACAGGAGGCCAAAGGCCAAACACCGCATGGATGCTCCCCTTTCCAAGGTTTCATTGGTAGTTAGGCTTACCGGATGAAGTTGGTCCAAGCCCTTTCTTCCTGCTGGGGCAGGGGAATGCCCGCCTTTTGGCCCGCTTCGATGGATTTTAACAGCCATGCCATGTTCCGGCCCAGGGTGCGCATGATCTGCATGCCTTCCAGGTCCTTAATCACTTGTTCGGGATTTGCCCCGTGGACCATGTTCCAGTACTGGGAGCCCACCACCATCATCTGCGAGATGGTCAAATACTTGAGCATCTGGTCCAGGGCAGCAGTCGTCCCGGCCCGGCGGGCGGATACGACGCAGGCCCCGGGCTTGTGGGCAAAGCATTCGCCGGCGAAGAACATCCTGTCCATAAAGGCGATCATGGCGCCGTTGGCCGAGGCGTAATAGACGGGCGACCCAAAGATCAGCGCGTCCGCCTTCTCCGCCTTTTCCAGGCCCCTATTCACCACGTCGTCGTCAAACACGCACCGGCCATTCAGGTCGTTGCATTTGCCGCAGGCGGTGCAGCCACGAATGGGCTTTGTGACCACGTGGAAAATTTCTGTTTCGATGCCTTCTTCATTCAGCGTCTTCGCTACTTCGCAAAGGGCAGTATAGGTGCAGCCTTTTTCCCTTGGGCTGCCGTTAAACAGCAATGCTTTCATGAAAAACACCTCCGCAAAATCATATGCCATGCTATTCCAATGAAATAATACAGCATTTTATGAGTTTGCGCCACAGGCAGGTGTTTTTTTGCAAACATTGCGGCTTACAGCCTTGTTTTTTCGGCAATACCCTGCCCATACGCAAAGCAGGCTGCCAGCGCGTCGCTGTCCGGGACCCACAAGCTGCGCAGGCCCTCGTTCAACAGGGAGAATCCCGCTTCCTCCAAACCTTTACCCAGCATCTTCACCGCTTCACCGCTCCAGCCGTAACTGCCAAAGGCCGCACCCTGCTTATTTTTGAACTTCAGGCCGCGGATCATTTCCAGCAGGCCGCCCAGGGAAGACAGATAGCCGTTGTTGATGGTGGATGAGCCCAATAAAACAGCCTTAGAGCAGAACACTTGGGTGATGACGTCGTTCTTATCTGTCTTGGAGGCGTTCATCAGCTTTACCGTAACGGACTTGTCCTTGTCCCGGATACCCGCGGCGATGGATTCCGCCATCTTCCTGGTGGCATCCCACATGGTATCGTAAACGAGGGTGATCTGGTTCTCTTTGTAATTGTCTGCCCACTCAAGGTACTTTTTCACGATCTGGGTGGGGTCCTTTTTCCAGATGACACCGTGGCTGGGGCAGATCATGTCCACCGGAAGATTCAGGCTCAGCACTTCTTTGATCTTCTTTATCACCAGCGGGCTAAACGGAGTGAGGATGTTGGCGTAATACTTGATGGCCTCGGCGTACAGCTCTGATTCGTCCACCAGGTCGTTGTACAAAGATTCGGTGGCGAAGTGCTGGCCGAAAGCGTCGTTGGAAAAGAGGATATTCTCCCCGGTGAGGTAAGTGAACATGGAATCGGGCCAGTGGAGCATGGTCGCTTCCACAAAGGCCAGGGTTGTTTCGCCCAGGGATAAGCTGTCCCCTGTCTTCACGGGTACAAAGTTCCAATCCTGATGGTAGTGGCCCTTCAGGATCTTTACGGCATTTGCAGTGCAATAGATGGGCGTATAGGGGATGGCCCGCATCAGTTCCGGCAGCGCGCCGCTGTGGTCGATCTCGCTGTGGTT
>JAEWAH010000135.1 GCA_023391725.1 Bacillota bacterium
AGGCATGTTTGCCCAGGTGATCGTGGACATCGTACACGAAAATGTGGCGCACATCTTCACCTACCGTGTGCCGGAAGGACTTGCAATTTCTGCGGGGACAAGGGTCCTGATCCCGTTCGGACCGAGAAAAGTGGAAGGGCTTGTCCTTTCCCTGTCGGATACAACCGATTACCCTCCTGAAAAGATAAAGCCGCTGATAAAGCCACTGGAAGATTATCCGGCAGTGCTGCCCTCACTCATCGACCTGGCGCGGGAGATGGCCGAAACAAGCCATTGCCCCCTGGCGGAAACGCTGCGCTTGATGCTCCCGGCCGTGATGCGGGGCGGGCGGGTCAAGGAAAAAACGGAGACCGTGGCCCAATTGAACATTCCGCAGGAGGATGCGGAAGCCGCCTCCTTTGCCCAGAAGCGGTCTCCCAAGCGGGCATTGCTCTTAACGCTGCTCAAGGATGGCAAGCCCCATCCCGTAAAGGAACTGGCGCTTTTGGTAAAGGACCCGATGGAAAGCCTCAAAAAGCTGGCGGAGCTTGAGCTGATCACCCTGGGCGAGGAAGAAGTACTGCGTTCCCCCTATGAGGACATGGTCGTAAGGGAAGTGGCCGACCCAAAGCTGATGGCCGCCCAGCAGGAAGCGCTTGCAGAATTGGAACCTGCGCTGACAAAAGGCTCCGGTTCGTTTCTTCTGCACGGGGTGACTGGCTCCGGCAAGACGGAGGTCTATATCCGCCTGGTGCGCAAGGCGCTGGCACTTAATAAAGGCGCCATCGTGCTGGTGCCGGAGATCGCGCTGACGCCGCAAATGGTGCAGTGGTTCCGGGACCGTTTCGGCCCGGTGGCCGCGGTGCTCCATTCCAGACTGACACCTGGGGAGCGCTTCGACGAGTGGCGGCGCATCCGCCGGGGCCAGGCCAGGGTCGTGGTGGGCGCCCGCTCCGCGGTGTTCGCTCCGGTGGAACGCTTGGGGCTGATCGTGGTGGACGAGGAGCACGAGCAAAGCTACCAAAGCGAGCACCACCCAAGATATGATGCCCGGGAAGTTGCAAAAAGCCGGTGCCTTAGGGAAGGCGGAACGCTTCTTTTAAGCAGCGCCACCCCAAGTATCCTGACCTTTGCAAAAGCCATGCGGGGCGATTACACGCTGCTGGAGATGCCACAAAGGGTCATGGGAAGGCCGTTGCCCGAGGTTCATTTGGTGGACATGCGCAAGGAGCTGCAAATGGGCAACCGCTCCATCTTCAGCGGTCTGCTTCAGCAAAAGCTCCGAGAATGCATTGATCGCGGCCAGCAGGCCATGCTGTTTTTGAACAGGCGGGGATACCAGTCCTTTGTTTCCTGCCGCAGCTGCGGATACGTGGTCAAGTGCGGCCAGTGCGATATCGCCATGACCTACCACCAAACGGGCGGGGATGGGCGCATGCACTGCCACTACTGCGGAAGGGTCTCCCCTCCCCCAGAATCCTGCCCACAGTGCGGGAGCAAGTACATCCGCTATTTCGGCCTGGGCACGCAGAAGGTGGAGGAGGAAGTGCAAAAGCTGCTGCCGGGTATCCCCACGCTGCGCATGGACATCGACACCACCACAGGTAAGGACGCCCATCACAAGATGCTCAGCAGCTTCCGGGCCGGAGAGGCCCGGGTACTCATCGGCACGCAGATGATCGCCAAGGGACTGGATTTCCCGGATGTGACGCTGGTGGGCGTGGTGGCGGCGGATATGACGCTGAACCTGCCCGACTACCGAAGCCCCGAGCGTACTTTCCAGCTGCTCACGCAGGTGGCCGGCCGGGCCGGGCGGGCCACGGAGCCCGGGGAAGTGGTGGTTCAAACTTACAAGCCGGATCACCCCGTGATCCAATCCGCCGCAGCCCAGGACTACCGGGCATTTTACCAGATGGAATTCGGGAGGCGGCGCACTGGGCTGTATCCCCCATTCACGGTGCTGTGCCGGCTGCTGGTGGAAAGCGAGCAGGGAGCTGCGGCGCAGGCGGTATGCCAGCGGCTGCATGAGGCCTGCCAAAGCTTTATGGATAGCAACCCCCAGGCCGCCCGTCGCGTGCTGATGATGCGGATGGATGAAGCCCCTGTGAAATTCATTCGGGGAAAAAACAGGTATCATATATTGTGGAAGGTGCTGGACCACCCGGACAGCGGCGCCATCGCCGGATTCTTAAGCGATCTGGCCCAGGCGGAGACCCGGCCGGATTGCCAGGTATATTTTGAGTGGAACCCCGCATCCATGATGTAGGGATTCGTTAATGGGAATAGAAAGGGTGACATCAATGGGTATTCGGAAAATTGTTACTCTGGGAGATGAGGCGCTGCGCAAGGTCGCAAAGCCCATGACCAAATTTGATATCAGGCTGTGGCTGCTACTCAAGGATATGGCGGACACTATGTACAAGGCGGAAGGCGCCGGCCTGGCCGCGCCCCAGGTGGGTATCTTGCGTCGGGTAGTGGTGGTGGACGACGGGAACGGGCTGGTCGAGCTGGTGAACCCCGAGATCATCGCCACGGAAGGCGAGCAGTGCGGGCCGGAAGGGTGTTTGAGTATCCCGGGCCGCCAGGGTCTTGTCTGCCGTCCTTTCAAGGTCACGGTCCGCGCTCAGGACCGGAACGGGAAATTTTTTGAAAAGACGGGCGAAGGGCTGCTGGCCCGGGCCTTCTGCCATGAGACCGACCATTTGAACGGCGAACTGTACATCGACAAGATGATCCGGGAGATTACCGGCGAGGAAGATAAAGAGGAGGACGACGGGGCGGAAAAGGCCCTTCGGGAGTAATTGATGCGCATCGTATTCATGGGCACCCCGGAATTTTCCGTGCCATCCCTTCAGGCGCTGGTCACAGGCGGCTATGAGGTGGCGGGCGTTTTTACCCAGCCCGACAAGCCCCGGGGCCGGGGCAACAAACTGGCCCCCAGCCCTGTGAAGGAATTCGCCCTGGCACATAACATCCCGGTATTCCAGCCGGTACGCATCCGAAAGGATGGCGTGGAGGATTTGAAAAGCCTCCAGCCGGACTTGTGCGTCACCGCTGCTTTCGGGCAGATACTATCGCAAGAAATTCTTGATATCCCCAAGCTGGGCACGGTGAATGTCCATGCTTCCCTGCTCCCCCGCCACCGGGGCAGTGCGCCCATCAACTGGTGTATCTTGATGGGCGAAAGCAAAACCGGCATCACCACCATGATGACCGACAAGGGCATTGATACCGGGGATATGCTTTTGCAGCGGGAAATTGATATTTTACCTGCGGAAACGGCGGGAGAACTCAGCATCCGCCTGGCCCAGCTGGGCGCCCAAACGCTCATGGAGACGCTTGCCCTGCTGGTAAAGGGGCAATGCCCCCGCATCCCCCAGGAGGAAGCCGCCCACACCTACGAGCCCATGCTGAAAAAGGAAATGGGATCAATCGACTGGCGCAAAAGCGCACAGGAGATCGAAAATCAGGTGCGGGGACTTGATCCTTGGCCGGGCACGTATACATTCTTCCCCGAAGGGGTATTGAAAATAGTTCAGGCACAGGCGGAGGAAGGGCTTTCCGGTACCCCCGGCCAGGTGCTGGTGGCAAACGGAAAAGAAGGCCTTGTGGTAGCCGCGGGCCAGGGCGCGGTTCGCGTTTTGCGATTGCAGGCCCCCGGCGGGAAGCAGATGGACGCCAGGGATTATTTGCGGGGACATCCTCTTGATGTGGGTCAAATTTGGCAGGAGATGAATGAATGAGCGATACGAGAAAGCCCTTTAACGGCGGCAAAAGACCGGCACGGCCTGGTGAAAAACCTGCCGGAGACAGACCAAAGCCTGCCTATGGACGACCCGCGGGGGCAAAGCCCGAGGGAGCGAAGCCTGCTGGAGATAAACCCGCATACGGGCAGCCTGCCGGTGCAAGACCCGCCGGGGATAAGCCCGTATATGGGAGACCTTCGGGGTCGAGACCTACGGGGGCAAAACCTGCCGGAGCGAAACCTATTGGAGATAAGCCCGTATATGGGCGTCCTGCCGGAGCAAGGCCTGAAGGCGCGAAACCTGTTGGAGATAAGCCCGCGTATGGGCGTCCTGCCGGGGCAAGGCCCGCCGGAGTGAGGCCTGCTGGGGATAGGCCCGCATATGCTCGTCCTGCCGGAGCAAGGCCCGCCGGAGTGAGGCCTGCTGGGGATAGGCCTGCATATGCTCGTCCTGCCGGAGCAGGGGCTGTTGGAGATAAACCTATTGGAGATAAACCTGCCTATGCTCGTCCTGCCGGAGCAAGGCCAGCAGGTGCAAGGCCTGGCGGTGCGAGACCTGCCTTCGGCCGTCCTGCCGGAGGAAAACCTGGCGAGAACAAATCAAGGTCCTCCTTTGCCCGCCCAGGCGGAGGAAGGCCTTCTGCGCGCACTGGGCCGGGGAACAAGCCTGCCCCCCAGCGCTTCCGCCCCGCGGTGGATAAGAAGCCCGTTGTTCCCCAATCGATGTCCCTGGGGGCAAGGAAAGTCGCGTTGAATGTTTTGCAGGATGTGAACAGGGATGGAGCATACGCTTCCCTGGCGCTGGACAAGCGGCTCAAAGAAAGCACACTCACCGGCATCGACAAGCGACTGGCGGCCAATATCGTATACGGCACGCTGGAAAACATGCTGCGCATCGATTATGCCCTTGGAACCCTGCTTACCAAGTCCGATGTGGACCCTCTTATCCGGGATATTTTGCGTCTGAGCGCCTTTCAGATCCTTTTCCTTGACCGCGTACCCGACAGCGCAGCGGTGAATGAGGGTGTGAAGCTGTGCAAGGAGGCCGGGATGGAGCCCCTTTCCGGGTTTGTGAACGGTGTCTTGCGCAACCTGTCCAGGCAAAAGGAAGAAATCTCCTGGCCAAAGCGGGAGGATGGAGAAGCTCGGTATATCTCTATTTTGCACTCCGTGCCGGAATGGCTGGCGGAGCGGCTGATTACTGCTTACGGATCGGAAATGGCGCTGGACATCTGCGCTTACCGGACGGAGCATCACTTTACCCCCGTCAGGCCCAACCGCATGCAGCTTACGGATGAAGCCTTTGAGCAGCTGCTGGAACGCAAGGTTTGGAAGGCTGAACGCGGGCAGGTCCCGGGCGTCTGGCGCATCGGCGGCGCGGTAGATATCGGCGCGGATGCGGACTACCGCAAGGGTCTGTTCAGCATACAGGGCGAAAGCAGCATCCTGGCGGCTTTGGCTGTTGGCGTGAAACGGGGCATGCAGGTACTGGATGCCTGCGCCGCGCCGGGAGGCAAGGCGGCCTTCATGGCCGAAACCATGGAAGGCACCGGCCGGGTGCACGCCTGGGATAAGCATGCGCACCGGGTAGAATTGATAACAGCCATGGCCAAGCGGCTGCACCTGGAAAACCTGCGCCCCATGGTGAGGGATGCGGCGGTACCCCGGGAAGACCTCGCGGATACCTTTGACGCCGTGCTGCTGGACGCCCCCTGCTCCGGCCTTGGCGTGATGCTGGAAAAGCCTGACGTGAAGTACAGGCAATCCCCCGAAGCCGTAGCGGAGCTTGTGAAAACGCAAAAGACACTGCTGGATACACTTTGCCAGCATGTAAAAAGAGGCGGCGTAATGGTTTACGCCACTTGCTCCATATTGCCGGAGGAGAACACGGAGCAGATCGCGGCCTTTTTGCAGACGCATCCTGACTTTGTGTTGGATCCCCTGCCAGAGACAATTCCGGCAAAATTCCGGCAAATCTACGCAGAAAATGGCTTGCAGCTATTTGCCCACCGGGACGGGTTGGAAGGTTTCTTTATCGCAAGGCTTCGTAAAAAGGGAGGCTGAGCATGGACAAGCCTCAACTGCTGGGCCTATTTCCGGAGGAACTGGCGGACTTTTTGAAGGAGCAGGGCCAGCCCGCTTTCCGGGCGGAGCAGGTGTTTACCTGGCTCCACAAAGGCTCCGATTTCGATGGGATGACCAACCTTCCCAAGGATCTTAGGGAGTGGCTGAAGGAGAATACCATCGCCCAGCCGGTGAACATTCTCAAAACTTATATATCCAAACTGGACGGAACGGCAAAATTCCTGTACAATCTTCCGGATGGCAATTGTGTGGAAGGCGTGCTGATGCACTACCACCACGGTCATACGCTGTGCGTATCCACCCAGGTGGGCTGCCGCATGGGCTGCGCCTTTTGCGCCAGCACCATCGGCGGATGCATAAGGAGCCTTACCCCGGGCGAAATGCTGGGCCAGGTGCAATGCGCCAACAGCTACCTAAATGGCCAGGGCCGGGTGCACAACGTGGTACTGATGGGCAGCGGCGAACCGCTGGACAACTATGACAATGTAATGCGCTTCCTGCGGCTTTTGAATCATCCCAAGGGATTGAACATCAGTTTGCGCAGCGTATCATTAAGCACCTGCGGGCTGGCGGACAAGATCAAGCTGCTGGCCGATGAGGGGCTGCCCGTGACCTTATCCGTATCGCTGCACGCGCCCAATGATGAGATCCGCGCAAAGACCATGCCAGTTGCAAAGGCTTATCCTATGGATGTCCTTCTTAACGCCTGCCGCTACTACATCGAAAAGACGGGCCGGCGAGTGATCTTTGAATACGCCCTCATAGAGGGTGTGAACGCGGAAGTCTCCCACGCGGAGGAACTGGCGGGGAAGCTTCGGAACATGCAGTGCCATGTAAATGTGATTCCGCTGAACGTGGTGGAAGAACGTGATCTGAAAAGCGTTTCTCAGACGAAGGTGGAAGTCTTTTTGCAGGCGCTTGCCCGCAAGCACATTTCCGCCACCCGCCGCCGGGAGATGGGCGACGATATAGAGGGCGCCTGCGGCCAATTGCGCAGGAAGACATTGAACGAAGGATGAAAGTATCCTCAAATCAGGGAGGGATACCATGATCGTGGCAGCCAGGACCCATGCCGGATTGGTGCGCCCAAACAACCAGGACACGCTGCTGATGAATGGCAGCCTGTTCGGCGTTGCCGACGGCATGGGCGGCCACAAAGGCGGCGAAATCGCCAGCGCCGGGGCAGTGGCGGTGATCGGTGAGATGCTCTGCGGCTCAAAGCCCGATGAAAAGCGGCTGGAGACCGGCATTCAGGCAGCCAACAGGCGCCTTTATGAGCAGCAAGCCGCCGACAAGGCACTGGAGGGCATGGGCACCACGGTCACGGTGCTGTGGGAAGGCGAAACCCACGTACTTATCGGCCATGTGGGCGACAGCAGGGCATACCTCTGGCGGGATGGCGCCCTTTCCCAGATCACCCAAGACCATTCCGTGGTGGCTGAGATGATGCGCCAGGGCATCCTCACCAAGGAAAAGGCGAAAAAGCATCCCTACCGCAATGTGATCACAAGAGCCGTGGGTACCGCCGTGGGCATCGAGGTGGACATCCTGCGGCATGAAAAAAAGCCCGGGGACGTTTGGCTGATCTGCTCCGACGGATTGCATGGCATGGTGGATGAGGAGGAGATGGCTGCGACACTCAAGGCCCTCCCCTTGGAGGAAGCGGCGGACCATCTTTTGAAAATGGCGTTGGACAATGGAGGCCGGGACAACGTGTCTCTGATGCTGCTGAAGGTAGCGGAGGTGGCACAATGACAGGACGCGTGATTGCCCAGCGGTATCAGATCCTGGACACCATCGGCAAGGGCGGCATGGCCATCGTCTACCGGGCTATCGACCTGCGCACAGGCCACAGCGTGGCCATCAAGGTGCTTCGGCCCGAGTTCAGCCAGGACGAGGAATTTTTAAGCCGCTTCCAGCGGGAGGCGGAAGCCGCCAGCAAGGTCTCCCACCACAACATCGTAAACCTCCTGGACGTGGGCATGGACGGGGATAGCCGGTATCTGGTAATGGAATACGTCCAGGGCAAGACATTAAAAGACGTCATCCGCGACAAGGGCAAACTGCCTTATGCCACGGCTGGGCAAATTGCTATCCGCATTCTTTCCGCCCTGCAGCATACCCACCGCAACGGTATCATACACAGGGATATCAAGCCTCAAAACATATTGGTGCAATCTGAAGGCCATATCAAGGTGGCGGATTTCGGCATCGCCCGGATGGCCAACAGTTCCACCCTCACCAAGGGCGACAGCATCATGGGCTCCGTGCATTATTTCTCCCCCGAGCAGGCTGCGGGGGAAAACGTGGCCGAAACAAGCGACATCTACAGCGTGGGCGTGGTGCTTTACGAGATGCTTACCGGCCAGGTGCCCTTTGAAGGGGACAGCCCTGTGGCGGTGGCCATGCAGCATTTGCACAACCTGCCAAGACCCATTTCCGAATTAAGCCCCGATGTGCCCGCCGCGGTGGCCCATGTGGTAATGGTGGCTATGGAAAAGGAGCCCCGCTACCGTTATCAAAGCGCCCTGGAAATGGCTACGGAGCTGAAAAAGGCACTGGAGGGCAAGGCCGATCCCACGTATCAAAAGGGCGACAGCCAGCCCATTTCGGGGCTTTCCAGCCAACCGACGGGGTCCATGAAGCGGGTGCTTCGGCGCAAGAGCCCTTTTAAGCAGGCAAGAGCCAAGCAAATGGCCCGCAGGGCCTTCTTTTGGGGTGCTTCCATCCTTATGGCGGCAGGGGTATTTTACGGTCTGTACATAGGCGGTACAGCCATCTACAATAGCCTTGTTAATGGCACCAGGGCCCCGGTGGTAAAGGGTCTGGATGAGCAGGCCGCCATGCTGCAATGCCAGCAGGCAGGCTTGAAAACCGAAGTACTATATGTTTTCCACGATACCATCCCCAGCGGCGTGGTGATATTGCAGACGCCGGAGTTTGATACCGAGATGCGCAAGGGCGAGACCATCGTGCTGCATGTTTCCAAAGGCCCCAACGTGCAGGGCATACCGCCCCTTAAAGGCTCCCTGAGCAGCAACGCGGTCCTGACGCTGAAAAGCCTGGGCCTGGTTCTGGAAGTGACGGAGAAAGTGACTTCCCTGGAGCCGGTAAACACTATCTTAAGCCAGACGCCGGAGGCCGGCTCACCCTTTTCCGTGGGGGATACGGTGCGCGTTGTACTCTCCGGCGGGAGCACCGTGGTGCCTGAGCTTGCCAATATGACCCTGGGCGAAGCCCAGGAAGCCCTGGCCCAAAGCGGGTTGGTGCTGGGCGAAACGCAGAAAAAAGAGGTCACAGACAGCGAGCAGGACGGAAAGGTCTTAGACCAGCAGCCGATCCCGGGTCTCCAGGCGATCATTGGCGCAAAGGTGGATGTGACACTGGCGGAATCGGAAAGCATGCGGCACCGTGCGACGATCACCCTGAACATCCCCGAAACAAAAACGGGCGTCCACGTGCGGGTGACGTTGGTGGACTTAAATGGGGTGGAAACGGAGGAGTATGCCGCCGTCCACGCCGCGGACAGCGATAAAAACCTCCAGGTAGAGCTTGACAGCGACATGCCGGGACTAATGACCTACAAAGTCTATTTTGACGATGAATTAGCCTATGAAGAACCCGTGACGCTGAATTAGGAGGCCGCAACGCAAAGCATGGAAGGCAGGATCGTAACTGGCCTGGGCGGGCTGTATACAGTCCGTGATGCGCAGGGAACGGAGTATGTGCTGCGCGCCAAGGGCAAATTCCGCCGTTTGAAACTCACGCCCCTAGTAGGCGATAAGGTCCTGTTCACCCCTGGCGCGGGCGAGGAACACGGCTGGGTGGATGAGATCCTGCC
>JAEWAH010000251.1 GCA_023391725.1 Bacillota bacterium
ACGGGGCGGGAGCGGTTTGCGGGTTTCATGAAGGCTATGAATGAGGGGAATGTGCCCATCAACCAGAAGCTTTTGAAGGAAGGGGATTTCTCCCGCCTGAGCGGCGAAAGATCCATGGAGGAAATGATCGCCGCCGGGACCGTGCCAGAGGCGCTTGTAGTGGCCAACGATTTGATGGCCATCGGCGCTTTAAAGGCCTGCAAAAGCCACGGGCTGCGCATCCCAGAGGATATCGCCATCATCGGCATGGACAATACAGACCTGGCCACCTGCACCACCCCCGAGCTTTCTTCCATCAACATGAAGGAGGAAGACATCGGCAGGCATGCCGCCACCCTTTTGATGGAACGCATCCTGGATGGCCGCAAAGAGAAGCGCACCGTCAGGCTGCAACCGGAACTCTGCCTTCGCGGGTCCAGCCAGCGCGGGTAAGGGACACGTAAAATTCCTGTGGAAACTGTATTGACATCACTGTATGGCTCTGTTATGATTGACATATGACAACGATGCTACACAGTGTTTTGTGTGGCTCGTGAAAACGCTAAGTGAAGGGATATCCGGTCATCCTGGGCCTAAATACCCGGGAAGATGAAGCATCATCAGTATGACATCGATGTCATATGGAATTTTGCAATGCGAAGGAAGGAAACAGCAATGATCCTTGAGAACAAGCGCATCCGCCTGGAACTTAACGATTTGACGGGCGGCATTGCAGGCCTTACGGACAAAGAGCTTGGGCGGGAATATATCGTCCCGGGTCAGACCGCAGCGCCGTTCCGCGTTGTGCGGGAAGGGGAAGCGGAAGAGGCGGGGTATGCATTTTCTGCTGTACCTCACCATGAGGGCCTCCGCCTTGCATGGAAGATGGAGGACGCCACGCTGCAGGCGGACGTTTCGCTGCTGGACGGCGGCGTATCCTTCCGCGCCTCGCTCAAAAATGATGCTTCCTCCTTGGTAAAGGCCTTTGAATATCCCATCCTTGGCGGCTTGAAAGATTACAAGGCCCAAGGCTATGTAGCCCATTCCTATGCCACGGGCGTGCTTTTTCAAGACCCTCTTTCCTATATGCAGGAGACCGGGGCGCTGCGCTATACGCCTTACCCCGAATCCTTCTCCGGCGCGTCCATGCAGTTTTTCACCTACTATGAGCAGGACTGCGGCGGCTTGTACTTTGCCGCCCTGGACGGGGAAGGCCATCAAAAGTGGCTGAATGTGTTCAAGGAAGATGATCATCTGGCCGCCAGCCATATGGCGGGGTTTGAAAACGCCGTCCCCGGCAGCACCATCGCCATGGATTATGATTTTGTGATCCGCGTAACCCGGGGCCAGGGCTGGGAGGAAGCAGCTGAGCTGTACAAAGCCTGGGCTCTTGAGCAACCCTGGTGCGCAAGGGGTTTGGCCCGGGACCGCAAGAACCAGGCGGACTGGCTGCTTAATAAGGTAGGCATGTGCACCTTCGGCGTCAACGCCAAATATGACCGCACCAAATGGCTGAACCGCTACCATCAGGATATCGGCACGCCTGTATTCCATGTGCTGGGGCCGGACTGGACGAACCGGGAGCAGAATTTCTACAACAGTGTGCCGGGCGCCATGCAGGACTGGCTCCCCACCTGCTTTGACAAAGGAAATCTGACGGCGATCCGGGAAAACGGTGACTTTTTCGCTCCCTTTGAGTTTGATTATCTGGTGGGCCTGGACAAGAGCGATCCCGAAACGCTGAAAACGAACCTGCAAAAGTACCCCAAGCCCACCTTGAGCCACGACGGATATACCTTCAGCATGCTTTGCCCCTGTACGGAGTTTACAAAGAGCTTCCACAGGGAGCGGGATGTGCAGGTGCTTCGGGAAGCCCAAGTGGATGCCATGTACTACGATATCTCCGCCAACAACCTCATCAAGGTCTGCCTTTCGGAGGATCACGGCCACGCCCCCGGCGGCGGCAAAGAAATTTCCGATGGGTACCGGGACGTGTACAGGGATACCCGGGAAGCCCTTTGCGATGAGGCTGGAAAGTATATCCCCCTGGGCACGGAAATGATGAACGAGGTCTATTTGGGTGAGCTGGACTTTTACCAGGCCCGGGCCTGGGGCCAGCCCTGCTCCACATTGGAGACCTGGCCCTTCAGGGAGCAAATGAAAAACGGCCTGGGCCGGATGATCCCGCTGTTTGACTATGTGTACCACGAAATGGGTGTGGTGCGCATGGATGGATGGGGGAAATTGGTCGATGAAACCGGCGATCTCTTCTATTATAATGTAGCCAAGGTATACCTGTGGGGCGGCCTGTATGAACTCAACCATGAGTACAGTCCCATGGAGGAGCTTGATGGGCAGGAAAACAGCGGCGAGGAGCACTATTTCCACTTTGATCCTCAGCACTGCGCCTATGCGCCTCACAGGGCTGCCTATGTTAGCGCCTTTGCCAAAGCCCGGGTGGGGGCGGCCAACCCCTATTGGGCCTACGGAAAGATGACGGTCAAGCCGCAAATGGAACTTCCCATGATGGATGTGAACTGGTACCACTATAACCACGGCCAGAAGGATCCTTCCTACAAGGCAAGTGGGAGGCTGCAGGTGGAAGCCGTGGTATCCAGCGCCTATGAGGACGGGCATGGGGGATACGCCCTTTTCCTTAGCAACGCGGACGAAAAGGCTCATACCCTGTCCTTTGCCCTGGACCCCAAGGCCCTGCGCCTTTCAAATGGCGACAAGGCCGTGCGCCTGACCCAAGATCTTGGCCGGGCGCCCCAAACGATGGATTTAGGCATGCTGCGCGACGGGGAAGCGCTTCCTGTTTCCCTTAAGATACCTCCCCGCACGCTGTGTATGCTGGAAATCAAATAATAAAGGAGGACTTTAATCATGAAACGGCTCTTCACATTGGTCCTGGCCCTCGTGTTGACCCTTGGCGTGCTGTCCATCCCGACAGCGTTGGCCACCACCACCGAAGGCAAGACGGAAGTCGTGCTGTGGAACCAGATCTTTGAGGACTGGAATCGCGCGTGGTGCGAGCAGATGGTTACAGAATTCAATGCCGATCCCAACCAGAAGTACTTCATCACCCAGGAATTCGTGGACGGCGCCGCGTGGGATGAGAAGCTCACCGCCGCCCGTGCCGCCGGCACTGCTCCCGACATCCTCTTGGTCAACTATTCCAACCTCGTTTGGGCCGCCACCCAGGGCTTGCTCATGCCCATGGACGACCTGATCCCCCAGGAAGCCTGGGACGACCTGTATGACAACGTGCGCAGCATGATCACCGTCAACGGCAAGAAGTACGGCTATCCCCAGATGGTGGAGCCCGCGGTCGTCATGTACTACCGCAAGGATCTTCTGGCAGCCGCCGGTTTCGCCGAGCCCCCCAAGACCTGGGACGAGTTCCGCGCTGCCGCCAAGGCGCTGACCACTAATGATATGTACGGCGCAACCTTCAACTATGAATGGTCCATGTGGGGCTGGGAGTTCGGCGCGGGCAAACATTGGCCCATCGCGGACGACTGGGCTTCCGCCAACTGCCAGGATCAGGGCTACATCGACCTGCTCACCTTCATGAAGGGCCTGTACGATGACGAATCCGTTCCCGCTCAGGCGCTGGGCGGCTACAACGAGTCTGCCCGCTTCATCGGCGACGGCAGCGTGGCCATGACCTTCTCCGGCTCCTGGGGCATCGCGGATCTGATGAAGAACTATCCTGACATGGTAGCTAACATTGGCGTTGCGCCCGCTCCCACCAAGGACGGCAGCCCCTTCACCTCTACCGTGGGCGGCTGGACCTACCAGATCGATGCCAAATCCCAAAAGGCCGAAGGCGCCGCTGCCTACATCAATTGGCTGCTGGCTTCCGATCCCGCCCGCACCGCCTCCTTCTTCGAGGCCGCCAGCTTTTCCAAGTACGCCACCCGCAAGTCTGTGGATGAATACCTGACCACCAACACCGCCGCCAAGGATGATCCTTTCATGCAGGCGATTTCCGCCCAGATCATCCCCAACGGCATCAGCGAGCCCATCTATGCCTGGGACATCAGCGCCAACATGCTCACCGCCATGGGTGAAGTCATCGTCAACGGCGCAACCCCCGAAGATGCGCTGAAGACCGCCGCGGACAACATCAACCTGTTCATCCAGAACAATGACTACGCCAACAAAAAGCCCCAATAACCTTCTTCGATGAAATGACTGTGTCATTTCATCGAGCCTGCACGGTTTCTCTGCATGCCCTCGCACCGTCCGGCGCTTCGCTTGGCCGGTGCGGGCATGCGGCCGAGAAAACGTGTAAGGTTCCGAAGCTACGCACCGCCGGTGGCGGATGAAGCGAAGCGGAGGAAGCCAACGAAAAGGAGTGCTGCAAGCGACAGCGCAGCAGTGCGACTATTGAGTTGGCCGGGTATGCTTGCTTCGCAAGCACCCCGTCCAGCCGGCAAAGCCGGCTGAGACGATTTAATATGAAGGGGCTCCGCCCCTTCATGCATCCCCGAAAGTGTGCCTGGGGGAGGGTGAAAGCCCTCCCCCAGATACCAAAGAACGCTTATTCACCGCGCAGGGCAACGGTCCCTTGCGGCATTTCAACCGGATAAAGAAAGGAAGGGAAGCGATATGGCAAAACCGAAGGCAGCCGCCAAGCTTTCCACCAGCCGGATGGACCACTGGACGGCCTACCTCATGATCCTGCCCTCCTTGCTGGCTTTGGGCGTGTTCGTGTTGGTACCCCTGTTCATGGCCCTGGAAAAAAGTTTTACCGACTGGCAGTTTTACGCAGAGAGCCATTTTATAGGGCTTTCCAATTTTGCGATGGTCCTCAAAAACCAGCTGTTCCAGGTCTCTTTGGGGAATATCCTCTGGTTTGCGGCAGTCATCATTCCCCTGCAGATCATTATGTCCTTCCTTTTCGCCCATGTATTGAAGGGGATGAGCCCCCGGATCGGCGCGTACGCCAAGACGGCCGTGTACGTGCCCACCGTCATTTCCGGCGTTGTGGCCTCCGTTATCTTCCTGTTCATTTTTAACTATCAGGGCGGCATCCTGAACTTCATTATCCGCCAGCTTGGCGGCAAGCGTATCGGCTTCCTGGCCGAACCCATCCTGGCCAAGTGGTCCGTGTCCATCGCCTCTTTATGGTTGGGCTTTGGGTACAACTCCCTGGTGATGTACGCCGGGCTGCAAAATGTTCCCCAAAGCTATTATGAAGCGGCGGAGGTGGACGGCGCCGGTGCGCTGACCAAACTTTTCAAGATCACCATCCCCTCGCTGAAAAACGTGTTCATCCTCATCGTGATCAACATGATGACAGGCACTTTGCAGATGTTCGATCTGCCCTACATGATGATGAATGGCACCGGCGGGCCCGTGAACAGCACGCTCACGCCGATGATATACATTTACAACAACTTCAAAAGTTTCGACTTTTCCAAGGGCTATACCGTGGCCGCCGCGCTTTTGCTGATGGTGATCATCGGTGCTTTGAACAGCATCGTGTTCACCCTGATCGGCTCTGAAAAAGCGCAGGATGAATAAGGAAGGAGGAAACGCCATGGGCTCCGTAAGCAGGAATAAAAAAAGGGCCGAACACATCTTCACCATTCTTGCGCTGATCGTGACCTTGATTTCAATATTTCCGCTCTTGTGGATGATCCTTTCCTCCTTCAAGGCAGGCAAGGAAGTATTAAAGGCCAACCCCCTGCAATTTTTCCCCACTGTGTGGATCCTGGAAAACTTTCAAAAGCTGTTTACCGATACCACCTATCCCTTTTTGCAGGCCATGTTCTCCAGCGCCTTTGTGGCCGTGACGGCGGCGTTCTTATCCATCACCATCAACTCCATGGCCGCCTACGCCTATGCAAGACTTAATTTTACGTTCAAGAAGTTTCTGTGGCGCCTGACCATTTTCACCATGTACATCCCCGGCATCACGATCCTGATCACATCCTTTGTGGTGGTCAACAGCCTGGGGATGCTGGATTCCTATTACGTGCTGATCCTCCCGGGCCTGGCCAGCGCCTATTCTGTATTCTTCTTCCGCCAGTTCTTTTTGAACATGCCCATGGCAACGGAAGAGGCCGCGCTCATCGACGGGGCCAGCCGGCTCCGCATCTTCCTGAGCATCTTTATTCCCAATGCCAAGTCGCCCTACGTCATCATGGGCACCGGGGCATTCCTTGGCTATTGGAACAGCTTCCTCTGGCCGGCCATGACGGTCACCAGCAGCAAGTATCTGCAGGTGATGCAGGTGATTCGCTCTTATAACAACATGTACTCAAATGCTTATGGGGTCGTGCTGGCAGGCTCGGCTTTGGCCGCGCTGCCGCCCATCATCGTGTTCCTGTGCTTCCAGCGGTATATCGTCAAAGGATTGATGATCTCCGGTATCAAGTAATTTTAATGAGGTATGTTCATGAGCAACTCCTTTAT
>JAEWAH010000300.1 GCA_023391725.1 Bacillota bacterium
CAAAGGCATCGAGGAAAGCCGCCGGGAAATAGCAAGGTTCAAAAACGCGCCAAGGTTCTCTGCGGGCGGCCAGGCCACACAGATGATCATTGGCGCAAGCCCCGAAAGCGATTTTCATATTTTGAAGCTGGCCTCGGGGCTATATGACCGGTATCAATTAAACCGGGTGTTTTATTCCGCCTATATCCCGGCAGTGGAGGACAATCTGCTTCCCTCACTTAACACAAAACCCCAGCTTTTAAGGGAGCACAGGCTTTATCAGGCGGATTTTTTGTTGCGTCAGTATCAGTTTACCGCTGATGAGATATTGAGCGAGGAAACGCCCAACTTCAACCCTTACCTGGACCCCAAATGCAATTGGGCGCTGCACAACATGCATTGCTTTCCCGTGGATGTAAACAAGGCAACGCTGCAGCAGCTTCTGCGGGTGCCCGGCATCGGCCCCACCAGCGCCCAGCGCATCATGACAGCCAGAAGAACGGGCAGGCTGGCTCTGGAGGCATTAAAACGCCTGGGGGTGGTGTTAAAGCGCGCCAGGTACTTCATCTGCGCCAGCGACTATACATGCGGCATTTCTGTAAGCCGCGAGCAGACCGTTAGGGCGCTCATCGACCCGAACGTATACGCCTTTGGCATGGAGCAGGTGACGATGTTTTCCCTGCCCGAATTCAAAGGATTAGCGGCTGGCGGACAATCCATAGGTATAAAAAGCGCGGTGGAGGAGGCGGTATTGTGCCTTACGCAAACCTGCTAGTTGAGCCCAAGGACATTATCTATCTTTTCGATGGAGGATTGGCCGGGTTTTTCTGCTGCGTGTATGAGAGCGTGTACGAAAGGGAGCTTCCCTTTGCCATCATCCCGGAAGGGGAAGCACAGCTGGCGATGTTCTTCAAAAAGCGAATCGATACCGACTGGATTAAGGCCCAAAGGGTGCGCAAGGCCATTGCGGAAAAGCTCACTTTAAGAACACTGCAGTTGGCGGAGAACGTGTTCCTGAGCTTCCTTGCCGATAAGGAAAGAATCATTTTGCGCTTCCTGCTCCTGGCCTTTCAGGAAGGGCACCATGTGCTGGAGATGCTTTCCCATCCCGATGTGGCCCCCCTTCTGGAGGCGGAGCGCCATATGATGAGAGAATGCCACCTGCTCAAAGGCTTTGTCCGTTTCTCCGATTGCGATGGGAAGCTGGTGGCCGCCATCAGCCCCAAGAACTTTGTGCTGCCATTTCTCACCGATCATTTTGCAGGCCGGTTTTCCAATGAGGAATTCATGATCTATGACAGGACTCACAAGGCGGCGCTGATCTACCAAAACAGGCAATCGCAGATCATTCCCCTGGAGGCGGAGGAGCTGCCCCAAGCCTCTGAAACGGAAGAGAATTACCGTGCCCTGTGGCGCAAGTTTTACAAGACCATTGCCATTGAGGACAGGTATAACCCCAAATGCCGCATGACCCACATGCCAAAGCGCTATTGGGAGAACATGACCGAGATGCAGGAACTGCTGTAATATCGTTCCGGGAAGGGGAAGGATATGAGAAAGGACGACCGCAAGGCCTATGTCCGGGTGGAAGCTTGGTTTTCGGAAGATGGCACGGTGCACCCCACCTGCATCATCTGGAAAAACGGAGCGCGCTATCAGGTAGAGAGCGTGGTGGATGTGCGCCCGGGCGTGAGTGTACAAGCGCAAGGAGCCGGCATGCGCTATACGGTGTGCATCGCAGGCCGCGTCACATTCCTATACCAGGCCGGTACCCGCTGGTTCGTGGAGCGCAAAGGAGCATGAGGGCAAGGCGCGATTCATAAAAAGGAACAGGCAAAGCAGCTTGATATGAAAAAGCCCTAGGAGTTTCCCAAGGCTTTTTTTATGGCCGCTCACAAATGCATTCTATAGAAATCCTTTCTTCTCCCACTGGTTGGAGCGGTATCTTAGCACAAAGGCGGTAGAGCGCGCGATCCAGTCGATGAACATGGCCCACCAGACGCCCATGACGCCCATATGGAACTTGAGCACCAGAAGATAGCTGAAGGCGATGCGGAACACCAGCATGGAAAAGGTTGAAAAGATCATGGAGAACCTGGCGTCGCCTGCGGCGCGCAAAGCGTTGGGCAGGGCGAAGGACAAAGGCCAGAAAATCACGCAGAAGGCGCTGTGCAAAAGGAACAGCTGCATCACAAGATTGGAAGTCTCCTGACTTAAGCTGTACGAGCCGATAAAGAAGAAACGGAAAAGCAGCATGAAGCCTGCCATGGCCAGCAGGGACAGGATGCAGAAGCTCATCAGCCGTCTCACATAATACCTGGCCTGCCCATACTCACGGGCGCCAACGCAGCGGCCTGCCACGATGAGGATGGCCAGACAGATGGCAGTACCCGGAATAGTCTCGAAGTTGGCCAAGTTTCCGGCTACCGCATTGGCGGTGATGGACACGGTCCCCAGAGAAGCCACTAGGCTTTGGATCAGGATCTTTCCGGCCTGGAACATGCCGTTTTCAAGCCCGCTGGGCACGCCGATGTGCAAAATGCGCCGCACCATGTCGCGGTCCCACTGCCATTTTCGCAGGGAGGGCACGCGCAAAAGCTCGTGGGGCTTTTTGATGGCTGCCACCATGACGATGGCTCCAATAATCCTGGCAAACAGCGTTGCGATGGCGGCCCCTTCCACGCCCAGACGTAAAACCAGGATCAGCAAAGCGTTCCCGCCGATATTGATGATGTTCATCAGCAGGGAAGTTTTAAGAGCCGTTTGTGAATTGCCTATGGTTCGCAAAAGTGCGGCGCTGCTGTCATAGATGGACAGGAAAGGAAAGCTGAGCGCGGTAATCAGGAAATAGACCCGGGAGTATTCCATGACGATGGGTTCGACTCCCGGGAAGACGGCGTTCAATATGGAATTGTGGAAAATGAGGGACAGGGTCGCGATACCAAGGGAAACAAGCAGCACCGTGTACAGTAGCTGCCTGGCCGCCAGACCCGCGTTCTCCTGCTCACGACGGCCCAGGTATTGGGCGGTGACAACCGCGCCGCCTGTTGTCATGGCCGCAAAGATATTCACCAGCAGGATGTTGATGGTTTCCACCAGGGAAACGGCGGACACGGCTGTCTCGCCCACGGAGGCGACCATCATCGTATTGGCGACGCTGATGGTCGCCATCAGCGCCTGTTCCAGGACCAGGGGTACGATCAGCCGCCGCAGGTCTTCCCCGGAAAAAAGCATGGATGGATCGTCTTTCCCGGTGAGGGGGAAAATCTTCATAATAGATTAAACGCCTCAATCCAAAAAGATAGGGTTGGTCCAGGCCCGGCGGCCTTGATCATCCACCGCCACAGCTCGCAAATAGCGGTAATGCGGAGGGACTTTGAACTCCGCCTTTGATATAAGCCCTTGGGGGGCGCGGAACATACTGTTTGGCGCCTGGCCGTAAGTGAACACGATCCGGTCGCAGGGAGAACAAGCGAGAACCGCCGTGCCGTCTTCCACATAAAAATCGTGGATGACAGGGCCGCAGGAGGAGTAAAACGCGCCCTGGGACAGGGCCTTAAGGATTCCGCTCACGGTGTTTTCGCTGTTCACCATCACCCAGCCAAGGCAATGGTGCTCCATATGGTGCCCGTCGTCCACGGCGGCGCCGAAAATGCGTTTTCCCAGAATTAGCAGTTCATCCCAATAGGCGGCGTTGGTATCCATATCGTTTTCAAAAGCGCAGCCACTGTTCCAGATCTCCATGGCGAAATTGCCCTGGAGCCTTTCAAATTCCCGGGCCGGTGTGCTGGACCATTCGGGGTGGCAGTATAGGGTGATGTTGTTGTTTGCATGAAGCATATCGAGCAGCGGCTGAAATTCCTCCTGATCCCGGACTTTGCCGCGCTCGAAGACCTGGTCCTGTAAGAAGCCGTTTCCATCTTCCTTTTTAGGCCCCAGGCATACGGTATGGAAGCAGTGGATGCCCGGGCCCTCGATGCCCCTGTCCATTTCCATGCCCGGAAGAATAGTAATCTTTCCTTCCGGCATAAAATTGACGTAGTTGTACAGCCGGTGGTCGGTTAAGGCCAGGAAATCATAGCCGTGAGCCATATATTTGCGGATGACTTCTTCCGGAGTTCCCAAGCCGTCGGATCTGGTGGTATGGGTATGAAGATTGCCTTTGAGCAAGGATGCTTGGCCGGTGAAAGCTGCCTGCCGGTTCATAAAAGGCCTCCTCCAAGGCTATTCGCCTTCATTTTACAAAGGCGATTGTATCACAAATTCACCGCCGTGCATAGCAAGACCGGAGGAAGTGTGGTACAATGGCCCGGACGGCTGCGCGGGATTCTGCGTCCGCATGGTAAGATAGAAACAGGGGATGTTAGCGCTGTGGAAAAAAGTATTGTGGCCCTGGTTCCTTGCTCCGCTTACGATGAGGAACAGGTATATCAGGCGGTAGCGCAAGGGATCTCCCTGCTAGGAAGTTTGGAAAAGTGGATCTCCCGGGAAGAAAAGATACTGCTTAAGCCCAACATGCTGGGCAAGGCAGTTCCTCAGCGGGCCGTGACGACCCATCCCGCGGTGTTCAAGGCCGTGGCAAGACTCCTAAAAGAGAGCGGGTTTGCCCATGTAAGCTATGGGGATTCCCCAAGCGTTACCGCCCCCAGCCCGCAAAGCGTGGCGGAGGGGTGCCTCATAGCCCAGGCGGCGCGGGAGATGGAACTCCCCCTTGCAGATTTTCAGCATGGCAGGCAAGTTTCCTTCCCTCAAGGGAAAGCATGCAAAAGCTTTCATATCGCCAACGGCGCGTTGGAGGCAGACGCCCTGATCAATCTATGCAAGATGAAGACACATGCGCTGGAACGGCTTACCGGTGCGGTGAAAAACACGTACGGCTGCATCCCCGGGGTGAACAAGGGCACAGGGCATGCCAGGTATCCCGATGCCGTCCGCTTCGCCAGGATGCTGGCGGACCTGAGCAGCCTGCTCAAACCCCGCCTTCACATCATGGATGGCATCGTGGCCATGGAGGGGAACGGCCCGTCTTCAGGCACGCCAATTGCCATGAATGTGCTTCTTTTCTCCATCGATCCCGTGGCGCTGGACAGCGTGTTTTGCCACTTGGTCCACCTTTCTCCCGCCAGCTTGCCCACCTGCATTGCCGGAGAGCAGGCGGGCATCGGCCATTGGCGGGAAGAGGAGATCGAGGTCCGCACGCCAGAGGGCATCTTGCCCATCAGGGAAGTGCAGGCCCGCTATGGAAACCCTCGCTTTAACGTGCACAGGGGCGATGTTTCCAAGGGTTTGATCGGCAGGGCCCTGCGCTTGATTCCCGGCTTGCAAGACAAGCCAGTGGCGGACCCTGCGCTATGCATCCGCTGCGGCGACTGCGTGAAAAGCTGCCCTGTGGAGGGGAAAGCCCTTGCCTTGGATAAAACAAAGGATCGGGCGCCCAGGTATGACTACTCTAAATGCATTAGATGTTATTGCTGCCAGGAAGTCTGCCCGGCTAAGGCCATTTCCGTGAGCGGGCCGCTGAGCAGAAAAAAAGCCGGGAAAGCGTAAGCTTCTCGGCTTTCTAATGATTATTGTTCTCTTCGACAAAGATTCATCTCTTGATACAGAGGCCTATACTACCTTGCACTGGATGGCACTTTGAGCATAATATGAATTATTGTTACCACAATCGTCTACATACCCTGTGTCTTCAAAGACTGGGTATGTGGAGGGGGTGTAAACGAATGTGCTCAAGGTGTAGACACAACGACTGTGACTGTGATTGTGATTGCAGGTGTGACTGCAGGCATGATTGCCGGTGCTGCTGCCATAGAAGTTGGTGGGACCGTTGGAATTGTTGCCGGAACCGCTGCTGGTGGTGGTGAAATCCACGCTGTAGCTGAAAATAATCTTTGCCCCTGGGCCGCTCGCCTGACACGCGGGCGGTCTGCTTGCGTGAGATACTGTATACACTATACAGCTCGGCGGGCCGCTGAGCAAAAAAGGCCGGGAATGCGTAAGCATCCCGGCTTTTTGCTGCAGCCCATCGGTTCCTTTTCTATTGCAAATCCACCCTGACGGCTTCCTCCATAGCATATTCATAGGGAGTGCCATTAACAGGGTTATGCTCGCCGTTCGGGTCATAATCATCGGCCTCGGGATCCCACTTGGGGATATATTCAGATGGCACGATGAGGATCGCAGAGGGCATCGAACCGGTGATGGGCGCAAGGTCCAGCTGATAATGAACATACTCATCCCCATTTTCATCCGTATCGATACCATAACTGCTGCCGTTCCCCAGATCATCTTTGCTGTCCGCATCAAGGATGGCAAGACGCCGGCAGAGCGCGCTGGTTTGGCCATTGAGCGGGTCCATATTCAGTTTGGCATCCCTTTGTTTGGGGTAAACGCGCAGTTCCACAGTCCCGCCTGTCCGCGAATAGCTGAACCGGTCGACGATCAAAGAAAAATCATCCATATCAAAGCTGGTCTGCACAGGTGCAAGCTGCTGAATATTTCCATCGTCCAACGTGATTTGAAAATGCACGGGCTGTTCGGCGATGAGCTTCACCCAGCCAAGCTTTTCATACATACGCTGGTAATCCGCAGCGCTGAAGTCGGTCATTTGCGATTCATCAACAAATTTGGCCAGCTCGCAAAATCCAGTGCGGTCGGCGTGCAGACGCCCCCGCTTGATCTCCTTGGAAAAATCCTTGTCCGTCATGTTTCCTAAATTGACCCCGATTGGCGGATTTTCCACCTCCCATATGAAGATTTTGGCGGAGAGATCAAGGGTTTCCCCTTTGATGAATGGGCGCTCGGCCTCTCCATCAAAAATGCCCATAAAAGCGCTGTAGTAGTCTATGCTGCCGGGCACCGGTATCCCCTCAACATCTCCGCCCAATAACTGGCCGCAATCATGCTTGACAGACAGGATCGCAGGAGACTCCCAGTTACTCAGCCACATCTCTCCCGCGAAGAAGCCATTCATCGTGACCATGACCTGCTTATCTGTATTGGAGGACAGCGTCCATTGCAGATGCAGCTTCTCACCGTCAAATAGGTATTCGTGAAGCGATATGGTGACATAGGGTGTCTGGATAGTCTCTTCAGGCTGCTTCACCACATCCTCGAATTCCTGAGGGACAGTTTGACCGCTGCCAAATACATACTTGAGAAGATCGGACTGCGTTAAAGCGATGGCCGCGCTGATGGAGGCAAGTATGAGCAGGATCGCAAGGATCAGGCCCAGAGACAGCTTCTTTTTCACAACGATATTCTCCTTTCTGTTTTCCAGTGTGTAAAGTGTTTGGCTGACCATTTTTTCAAAACCTTCAGACATGGGCGGGTAGAGCGCCTTTAGTTCGTGCGACTTAAGGTTCAATCTTTTCATCGTACACCGACCTCCTTGTTCTTCAAGGCCGCGCGCAAAGCCCGGCGCGCACGGAACAGGCGGTTCTTGACGGCTACTATCGAAAGGCCCAAGGTACGTGCAATCTCTTTTTCCATGTAATTTTCCATGTAGTGCAATAGCAGCGGCGTGCGCAATCTCTCCGGCAGGCCGTCGATGGCCGCTTTCAATTCGGAGTCTTCCGGAATATAGGCTTCACCGGGCGAGTCGATTTGCTCCATCGGGATGACGCGCTGCCAATGGCGCTGGATGTTGTGGCATTCATTCACGATGATGCGGGTCAGCCAGGGCCGAAAGGTCTCCGGTCTGGTTGTATCCTTGACAGCCCAAGCCTTCATCAAACCCTGTTGTACGGCGTCCTGCG
>JAEWAH010000084.1 GCA_023391725.1 Bacillota bacterium
TGGTGGGTATAGTTCAGCGGTAGAGCGCCAGATTGTGGCTCTGGATGTCGTGGGTTCGAACCCCACTACTCACCCCATTTTCCCTTTTCTCAAAGGCTGTAGGTGTTAGGCAGCGGTGGGGTGTCGCCAAGCGGTAAGGCACGGGACTTTGACTCCCGCATTCGTAGGTTCAAATCCTGCCACCCCAGCCATCTTTTGACCCATTAGCTCAGTTGGCAGAGCACTTGACTTTTAATCAAGGTGTCCGGAGTTCGAATCTCCGATGGGTCACCAGTAAAAAACCCTTGAAAACATTAGGTTTTCAAGGGGTATTTTTTAATGAAGCATAATAGTCGTTTTTGTGTTGTGCACACGGCTTGCGAGTCATAACTTTTTAAAGAGTTATATTGAATTTCCAAGTGTTTCCTGCATATTATTATCTATTTAATTTAAAAGGCGATAAACAAGATATTTGCAGGCAAGAACGAATGAAATATTGGAGACATCTGATCAAGAGGGAATTGCAGTATAGATGCCCCTGTTGCAGTTACTTCACTTTTAGAGAAAGACCCACTGAAACCTATGATATATGTCCAGTTTCCTTCTGGGAGGATGACCCCATTCAGTTTAATGATCCAGAATATGCTGGAGGTGCCAATGATCCCAGCCTAAACCAAGCGCGACAAAACTTTCTGGACTTCGGCGTATGCCAGCGCGATATGATTCCTCATGCTCGCAAACCTAAAAAAGGAGAGCTTACGAGTATTGATTGATCAATGAGTGATAATACGCAGAATGCACCCTTGATAAGCAGGAGTTGGGGTTATGCAGGCTGTCGATAGGAGGATAGTATGCGTCTAAGGTTGGACTTGGACGGAATCATTTTTCTTCTCAAAGTATCCGACTATGTAAAGACTACGAAGGAAGACTGGGATGACAAATGGTGCAACGCAGAGGGATACATTGCCAATTCTTTTCTTCATGTCGACCTACAGGGTGAGATACTTCTTTCGGCTGATATAGACTGGTTAGCAAATGAGCTTGATGCGTTGCTTAATGATCGCTTGTCAGAACCCAGGATCATCGATTGTATCGAACCTGTTTTGTCTTTTGTCTTGTATCCCAAGGAAGATTTGCGTAAGAATCCACAAATTTTACGTGTACAAGAAGGACATGAAATCAAAGACATAAGTGGAGAAATGATAGTCCATTTATGGGAAGATGGAGCGCTGACGGGTAATTCGATCCATCTGGCATTGAGAAGGGATGATCTTCAGGCCATTCTGGTTTATTTTCGATATGTGGAGCATGAGCTAACGGAGCAGTCGGTAGAAGTAATCAAGCTTTTTGAAATGGGAGTTCTGCAAAAGGAATACTCAAAAATCTGCTGAAGTTTAAATGCAGCAACTTTTCTAGCAGTTTTTATACAGATGTGCTTGGTCATAAGGTGACAAACCCTTGATCTTACTTACTTTCCCCAAACAAGTGATACCATTTTCTGGTTCTTTTAGTGAGGTTTCCGAAGTTGAATCTCCGATGTTCTACCATCAAAAACCCCTTGAAAATACTGCGTTTTCAAGGGGTTTATATATATATACGCCTGCGTATCAACGGTCATGCGCCCATTTTAAAGCCGTCAAGCTTTCGCGCCTGCTCCGTGTTCAAATAAAACACAAACGGCTCAGGCCGATCCTTGATTGTTACGGAGCATTTAAGCTCCTCCGGATCGTCCTCGTCCGGCTCCGTGCGGATGCTTTCCACCGACGCTCGGGGGACGATGTTTGTGTAGCGCGCCCTGCCCGCATCAAATGGCGCCGCCTTGTCATCATAAAGAAACCAGCTTTGCAGCATGGCACAGGCCCCGCACGTAAATTCTGGCGTCGCCGCCTGCCGGTTCACTTCGTAAATGATCGTCTTGGGATCCCCCAAGGCCGCAAGCCGCCGGCCCAGGCTTGTCCTGCGCAGGAGGGAAGCGTCGGTTCCCAGCCAAATCCTCATCAAAAGAAGGATCAGCAGCAAACCACCAAATACTCCCGAGAGCCATCTCTGATCAGTGGCTTCAAGAAGGACGATTTCATTATCGCCAAGCTCATACTCTTTTTTGACCATCCCGATCAGTTCCTGATCGGACGAGGATACCGTGAGATTGCTCCCGTTTACGATGCCGCTCTGGGTGCAAACGAAAACGCCGTAATCCGCTCCCTCCACGTACCATATGGCATATTCCTTGTCATCCGTCGTGGTGACCGGGAGGGAGGCGATATCCGTCTGCGATGTGGTGGTAACGGTAAAACGCTCCTGCGTATCCTCCGCCGACAGGTATTCCATCGTTCCGCGAGAATAGCGGCCCTGTGAGAAAGCCACAACCTTCGCGGCGGAATCCAGGGGCTCAAGGCCGCGAAACCGCGCTTCCAAGTCGGCATACAGGAAGGCCAGCGCCATAATAAGGAAAACCGTCGCCCCTATGCCCATGTACAAGCGAATCTGCTTCCGTTCGGCCAGCATGTGCTTTTGTATCCATCGATGCATTTATTCCGCTCCTTTATGTGTGCAAGTATACCATATCATCCAGGCAAACGGAAGGATCGGCATACCGTGATCAACCCGTAGATAGAAAGGGTGAATGATCATGCCGGGGGCTTGCCTTTTGCATGGCGCATGGATGGATGGTCAGCTTTTCTCGCCGGGAGCAGGACCATTTGAGGAACTGCACGTATGTCTTACTAAAAACTCCATACCTTTGACGGTCAGGGTGAGGGACGAAAGATTCACGCTTGCCGCCTCGAGCCCGTTATCATCCGCTTCGCATTCAAAAAGGCCAATAAGCCCCTCGTGCCACATTTTGTGGAGGATCTGTACGTAGCCTCCTACGCTGATTTCGTATTGATCAAGATCCGGGGCCCTGAACGCATTCAGGCATTCCAGGGTGTCAAGCACGATCTCCCATTGCGTGTTATACATAAAGGGACCTCCTTCAAATGCTCTTTGTGTAATACTAATCATGGACCTTCCACAATATTACAGCAGAGCAGGAGAAGAGGCACTCCCTTAGTCTTAAGCCGTCATATCACCCTGCGGCAATTGAGCCGTGGTGACACCCTTTCGCCCGGCATTTACCATATAGGCCGACACGATGATGATCACCGAGCCGATGGCCTGGTAGACATCGAAGCTTTCGTGCAGGATCATAACCCCGGCCAGAATGGTGATCACAGTGGTGATGTTTGTGAATATGGTTGTTCTTGCGACGCTTAAGTGGGTCATGGCGTAGTTGAGCATCATGAACGCGCCAACCGAGGATAGCCCGGCCAGGAAGAGGATCGAAACCCAGAATTCTCCGTGCCCAAGGGGGATAAGGATCATCTCCTGTACGTTCCCGGCGCTCTGGATCAGGGCGATGGCCGTAAAGACGGCGCTGCCCAGTGCAAACATCACATACGTCCTTTCAAAGGCCGAAAACTCATGAGCGATGCCCCTGCTGAGTACCGTGAAGATGATGCCCGCGACGACCGCCCCCAGGATGAGGAAAAAGCCTGCCCAGCTAAAGTCACCGGGAGCCTGGTGCAATGTGGTCAGGAATACGCCGGCCACCGACAAAAGCGAAAAAACCACCTGGGAGGTGCGGGCACGCTCCTTCAGGAAAATACGTGCCGCCACCAGGCTTACGATGGGGAGAAGGGCCAGGAGCGTTCCGATGAGGGATGTGGGTAAAAGCCGGACGCCATAATTTTCACAGATAAAATAAGCAACGGGCTGGATCAGGCCCAATACAAGGAGCAGGCCGACCCGCTTTCCCTTTAAATGCAGGCTGAACTTACCTGTGAGCAGCATGATGTTGAGCAGCGCAAAGGCAACTGTGAACCTGACCGCCAGCAGCACAAAGGGCGTAGTAAAAGCAAGCGCTTGCTTTGAAAACAAAAAGCTGAAGCCGAAAATAGAGTTTGCCATAAGGGTAAAGATAACGGCGAGGTTTTTTCGTTGATTATCTTTCATTTTTTCGGGCGCGGCACGGGACAAAGCCCGGTGTCATATCCTCCATCCCCACTTGCTGAAATATTTCACCATGGATTGCATTAGCAGCCGCGTGCCACGAAAAGAGCGGGTATTTTCCCTGGCCCATACATGGGTAACGGCAAAGCCTGGATGGTAGAGCGTCAGCCCCCGGGCCTTCATCTTGCGGGTCAGGTCCGCATCCTCCATATAGAGGAAATACCGGGGATCGAACCCGCCCACCGACTGGAAGGCCCCGGCGCGCGCAAGCATGAAGCAGCCCGTGGCGAAGAAAAGCTCCCTGGGTTCCGTGACAGGCTTATCACGCCAGGTATACGCGCCGCGCCAAGTGGTGAAAGGCCGGCCCAGCTTTTCCAGGTATCCGCCCGCCAGGGAATGAAGACTGGGCAATTCCTTGGGCAAGAACTGCTCGCTCCCGTCGGGGTGGAGCACCTTTGGTGTAAGGAGCGCTACATCCTCCCGGCTTTCAAGATACGCAGTCATCCGCTCCAGCAGGTCAGGCTCAATGGTGATATCGGGATTCACGATCAGGTGGTAGGGTGCACTCAAAAAAGGCAGGACCTGGTTGTGGCCCTGACCAAAGCCGATATTTTCGGGAAGCCGGATCAGATGCGCCTGGGGGAAGTTCGTCTCCACCAGGGAGGTGGTGGCGTCTGCCGAATGGTTGTCCACTACATATACCGATATGCGCGGTGCAATGGTGCTGGAAAACAAAGCAGAAAGCACATTGCAAATGTGTTTTTCGCTGTTATAGGTGACGATGCAGGCGGTGAGCAGGGGAGTATCCGCCATGGGCTTCCCTCGTTTCAGGTGGAGTCGGGAATATCATATCATAAGGACGGAGGAATGTCACTTAGCGGGATATTGTTACACACAACAATATATGGCTTCTCTTATAGGGGATTTTGCTCCTGCGGGAGCAACCAAAGGGCTTTCCGATCGCCCTTTGGAAACCTTCGGGCGCCTGCGGAATCAGAATAATATTCCCCTTGAGAAGTTTTCCTGAGAGTAATGCAGAGAGGGCTCCTCTTTCAAAAGGAGCCCTCCCCGCATCACTTCACCAGAAATTTATCCAATAATCGCCTTCACCCTGAACGTCTTGCCGGTTTCCTTCGTGGCGGGGAGTGTGTTTCCCTTGACATCCTTGCCGTCGACGGTGAGGCTGATAGGCTTCTTCTCGCCGCCGCCGTAATTTTCCACCTCGAATTGATAGGTGTTGCCGCGCCAGCGCCTTGTGAGGGTGAGCGCTTTAAGTTCGCCCGGCAGACAGGGGTCGATCATCAGCCCGTCATAGTCCGGCTTGACCCCAAGGATGGCCTGAGAAACGGAATAGAAGCTCCAGGCCGCGGTGCCGGTGAGCCAGCTGTTCTTGGCCTCGCCAAAACGGGGCGCATAGGGCCCGGCGATAGTCTGGGCGTATACGTATGGCTCGGTACGGTGGAGGGTTTGATCTTCCGTGTAGGCGGGGGAGGTGAGCCGGTAGGTTTCAAAAGCCCGGTCGCCATGGCCCAGCACCGATTCTGCGATGGTGATCCAGGGGTTGTTGTGGCAGAAGATGCTGCCGTTTTCTTTGTATCCCGGGGGATAGGAGCTGATCTCGCCAAGCTCCAGGTGGTAGACGGTATAGGGCGGCGTGTGCAGCGCGATGCCATGGCGGTTCATGAGCCGCGCGCGAACGGAATCCAGCGCCTTTTGCGCCAGGCCTTCTTTGACGCCGATGCCGCCCATCACGCAAAAGCCCTGGGGCTCGATAAAGATTTGTCCCTCGGGACAAGAGGCGCTGCCCACCTTGTTGCCGTAGGCGTCATAGGCGCGCAGGAACCAATCCCCATCCCAGCCGTGGGTGAGCACGGTCTTTTCCATCTTGGCTTTTTCAAGAAGAGCATCCTTTGCTTCATCATCCCAGTCAAAATGATGGCAAAGCGCCGCATAATCGTCCGCCACCGCCACAAACATCCCGGCGATGAATATGGATTCTGCTATGCCGCTTTCAAAATTCGCGGTCGTTTGAAAGCTCTCGCCCGGAGTCTTGGAAAAGCAGTTCAGGTTCATACAATCGTTCCAGTCCGCACGGCCAATGAGCGGCAGGCCGTGAGGGCCCAGGTGCGTGCTGGTAAAGCGGAAGGAGCGGCGCAGATGCTCCATCAGCGGCTGGGCAGTCTTTGCATCGTTGTCAAAGGGGACGGATTCGTGGAGGATGGTGTAGTCCCCGGTCTCCTTGATGTAGGCGGCCACGCCGAAGATCAGCCACAGGGGATCGTCGTTAAAGCCGCTGCCTACATCCATATTGCCACGTTTGGTGAGGGGCTGGTACTGATGGTAGGCGCTGCCGTCCTGAAATTGGGTGGAGGCGATATCGATGATTCGCTCACGGGCCCGGGCCGGAATCAGGTGCACAAAGCCCAGCAGATCCTGGGTGGAATCCCGAAAGCCCATGCCCCGGCCGATGCCCGACTCAAAATAGGAAGCGGAGCGAGACATGTTGAAGGTGACCATGCACTGGTACTGGTTCCAGATGTTCACCATGCGGTCCAGCTTGTCGTTCTGGCTTTTTACCTGATAGTTGGAAAGCAAATCTGCCCAGTAGGCCTTCAACTCATCAAGAGCCGCCTCAAACTGGCTGTCGGTTTGGAATGCCTGCAAAAGCTTGTGGGCAGGGGCCTTGTTGATGACGCCGCGGGCAGAAAACTTCTCCTCATCGGGATTCTCGCAGTAGCCCAGTACGAATACGAAGGAGACTGTTTCGCCAGGCTGCAAGGCCCTGCGCAGGCAGTGGGAGCCGATGGGCGCCCAGCCTGAGGCTACGGAATTCCGGGGCGTGTCGTTAAGCACTGCCTGGGGTGAGCCAAAGCCATTGTACAGGCCGATAAACGATTCCCGGTCGGTATCGAACCCAGCCACCGGGGCGTTCACCGCGTATACGGCGTAATGATTGCGCCGCTCCCGGTACTCCGTCTTGTGGTACAGGGCGCTGCCCTCTACTTCCACCTCGCCGGTGGAGAAATTGCGCTGGAAGTTGGTGGAATCATCCATGGCGTTCCAGAGGCAGAACTCCACAAAACTGTATAAACTCACCTGCTTTTCCTGGGCGGATGCGTTGGACAAAACAACTTGCGTCACTTCCGCCGTGCGGCCACGGGGAACCAGCACCGTCTGGCGTGCCCTAAGGCCGTTCTTCTCGGCGGAAAAGACGGTATATCCCAGCCCATGGCGGCATTCGTAGTGATCCAGGGGCGTTTTTGATGGCATCCAGCCGGGATTCCAAACAGTATCTCCATCCTTAATGTAGAAATAATGGCCGCCCTCATCCGTGGCTACGTTGTTGTAACGGTACCGGGTCAGGCGCAAAAGGCGCGCGTCCTTATAAAAGCTGTATCCGCCGCTTAGGTTGGACAGCAGCGAAAAGAAGTCCTCGCTACCCAGGTAATTGATCCAGGGATAGGGCGTGTCTGGTCTGGTGATCACGTACTCTCTGCGGGCATCGTCAAAAAATCCATACGTCATAGCGGGACCCCTCCATACTTAAGCATCGAAATCGATTTAGTAAACGGCCAAACAAACCCCTGTCCAGCGCTTTAACGCCCGTACCCTATAGGAAAACCTATGAATCACTTTGCCTGTATGGACATCATACCGCGAAAGCCGGGAAAAGGCAAGCACTAACCACGTCCGCCTAAAATTTTCGAAAGGCGGTCAAGGAGAGGAGGGTCAATGAAGTGCTTTTGTAAGGCCTCGCCGTTCTGCAAGGATTTTTACATTTATGCCGGACACTTTTGCCTAGATTGTCTGATAACGTACAGAATATGGAAGGCTGTTTGTTGTTTTTGCCTTCCCTTTTACTTATACTAAAGTAAGGAAATAATTCACAATGCGGCTAAGGGGGGAGAACCTGTGGCCTCCAGAATATACTTGGTGACCGGCGCTTTCGGGCATGTGGGAAGTCAGATCGTCCAGCTCCTTTTAGGGGCGGGAGAAAGGGTACGTGCGCTTAAATTTCCCGGCGAGGACGATTCCCTGCTTCAAGGAACGGATGCGGAAGTGTATATGGGGGATGTGCGGGACATCGATACCCTGCGCCCCCTCTTCCAGATACCTGAAGGTTTTAGGGCGCAGGTGATCCACGCAGCAGGGATCGTATCCATTGCCGCCCAGGTGGATGAAAATCTGCGCAGGGTGAATGTGGACGGCACGCGCAATGTGGTGGAACTGTGCCGGGAAACACATGTGCAGCGGCTTTTGTATATCAGCTCCGTCCATGCTCTCCCGGAAAAGCCCCGGGGCGAGGTCGTCCGGGAAATGGATGCTTTCGATCCCGACTTGGTGACGGGGGCATATGCCAAAACAAAGGCCGAAGCCTCTCAAATTGTGCTGGACGCGGCCAAAGAGGGCTTGGACGCGCTGATTGTGCACCCCAGCGGCATCATCGGCCCGGGGGACAACGGCAACAACCATTCCAATCAGGTCTTCAGGGATTTTCTCTATGGCCGGCTCCCAGCCATCGTCCGGGGCGGCTACGACTTTGTGGACGTGCGGGATGTTGCCCGCGGCTGTTTGCTGGCGCTGGAAAAGGGGCGCACGGGCAACGGTTATATCCTTTCCAACGCTCATTATGACATCAGGCAGCTCATCGGCATGCTTCAAAAAATCACCGGGCAGAAGCGGCGGGTGGTGGCGCTTCCCTTATGGTTCGTATCCGCCTTTGCACCCTTGGCAGAAAACATCGACAGGCTCCGGCGGCAAAAGCCGCTGTTCACCCGCTATTCCCTGTACACCCTGAATACCAACGACTGCTTTTCTAATGAAAAGGCCCGCACAG
Organism: Bacillota bacterium; assembly: GCA_023391725.1. Classification (GTDB taxonomy): domain Bacteria; phylum Bacillota; class Clostridia; order Christensenellales; family Aristaeellaceae; genus JAEWAH01. The sequence goes on from JAEWAH010000084.1 coordinate 8,807, forward strand.
AGTTGGGATATACCGTTACGCCCATGGAGGAGACCATGCGGGACATCGTGCTTTGGGAGCGCATGAAAAGCGGCCCGCCCAAGCAAAGGGAACCCAAGCGGAAAAGGGTCCCGGCACACGCAAAAGGGAGATAGGGAAGAAAAGAGGGAAGGCGACAAACCTTCCCGAAAAGAGATATGAAATCAGGCAGGAAGTTCATACTTCCTGCCTGATTTTTGATTTAGCGGCCTATCAAGAAAGCGATGATTTTGCGGCGGGTTCCATAGGGCGATGTGGGCATTGCCCCCTGCGATCAACCACCCCGGCGCCGCAGCGCCACCCTTCCACGGGAGGGGAATTGGAAGGGTTCACATAGCCGTACGAGTACGCGCCGTCCCTCCCCGGGTCCAGGGCCCGAAGGCCCTGGTCGCTTTAAGGGGGATATGGGGAGTGAAGGGGGTGAGTGAGCTGAGCGCCGCCTGTGGCGGATAAAGCGAAGTGAACGAATCAACCGAAACGAGCAATGCGAGCGTTAGCGATGCAGTGCGACGATTGAGGTTGCGGATAGCTAACCCGGAGGG
>JAEWAH010000321.1 GCA_023391725.1 Bacillota bacterium
TTTCTTGTCATAGGACAAGTGCATCTGGAAGGAATACTTGGTAGGCAGCGCTTCGACCAGGTTGTTATGGAACTCGTTGGTGTCGCTGCCAGAAATGGTAGAAAGGTTGGACTGGGTCAGGTTCACATGGTCCAGTTCTCCGGTCTGGAACAGGGAGAACGCAACATCAAGGGAGTCAACCATCTTGATGATGACGGACTTGAAAGTCTTGGTGTTGGCGGCATTGTAGTAGTTGGGGTTGGGGGTCAGAACCTTTTCGTTCTGGTGGATGTAGGAGGTGATGGTGTAGGGGCCGTTGTACCACATGGTATCCCACATAATGGCCTTATAGCCGGCCACGCCCACTGCCTCCAGCAGCTTGCCGGACAAAGGAGCCAGGCAGTTGTAGGTGGCCAATGTGGGGAAATAGCTCAGTTTGTCAACGCACTTGTAAACAAGCGTCTTGGCATCGGGAGCAGAAAGGCCGACCATCTCCTTGAACTTGTCAAGACCCAGAGCAAGAGCGGCATCGGCGCCTTGGGTCTCGGCGAGATTCTTGGTGTAATCATAGTAATCTTTGGCACCAACGATCATCTCGATGGGCATGGAGGTGTTGGAGGCATCGTTCTTGGCAAAGTTCAGGACCCACTCAAGGCCCCACAGCCAGTCTTCTGCCACGACATCGGCCTTGACGTTGCCATCTTTATCGACCCAGGTCATGCCATCGTTCAGGACGAAAGTCCAGGTCTGGCCGCCATCTTCGGAGGTCGGCATTTTGGCCGCGGCAGGAACCAGCGCGCCCGTGGGGTCGTTGGTCAGCAGGCCATCAAAGCAGTTGCTCAGCACGTTCAGGTCGACAGCAGCCTGAGAGTAATGGTAGTTGAAAGTTTCCATTTCGCGGGCAGCCAGCTCGTAAGTGTGCAGCTCAGTGAGTTCAGCGGCGCTGGCGGTCACCAGGCCAAAACTCAGCAACATGCATAGAGCGAGCACGAGGGCAAGAACCTTCTTCATGTGTCTTCCTCCTTTTTACATGCGTAGGAGAAAAAATGGCACGCGCACTTTTGGCGGCACCATTACCCCCACCCTGTTGTGAAGGATTGTAACATGCCGATATTCATATTGTCAATAAAATTCAATAGTGAAAATATAAAACGTCAAATTTTGTGGCTGATGTAAAGTTAGACCGGTCAAATTTGCAGTTTTTCTCCGGCGACCCGGTCACTTTCTGGATACCGCCTTCCAGCATGGATTGAACTCCATGCCAAATGGATGTATAATGACTTAAATCCATCGTGAAAGGGCGCATCAAATGAAAAAGCCACGCAAGAAGCGCTACCAGCGGCATATGATCCGCCCAATCATCTATATGATTTTTACCCGGGCGATTCTCGGCCTTACGGCAGCGCTTTTGTGGAATGAGTTCGTCAACATTAAGTCGGCATTGCCTATGCGGACATTTGCCTTCCTGTTTCTGGGGGTCCTCTTCCTGGTGATGGGCTGGATGGCCTATTTGCGCCTGGATGGCATCAAGATGCCTACCTTTGATAAGCGCCTCTTCGAGTGGAAACAGAAGCCAAAGCGTATACGGGGCGATATGATCGATTTTGTGAACGAGGACGTGGTAAGCTTTGACGATCTGGAAGATGATGAGAAGGACGCCTGCCGCATGGCGGCGGATCTCATATGCGGCGCCGTATTCCTTTTGCTGACGTGGCTGTAAAGTAAAGCCGCCGAGAAATTCGGCGGCTTTATTGTTATAAGGTGCGTCAGCTGATCATAGGCCGGCCTTGCCGGCTCCAAGACCCCGCCATCAACCTGCGCTATGCCGGGTCATTGGCAATTCTTCCTCCGTTGCGGCCGGCTGCACATGCTTTGCACCCGCCTGTTTCAAGGGAACTTCCTCTCTTTTTTTCAAGGGATCAGCGGCGCCTTCAGCCTTGTCCAAAAATCCTTCAGTGCTATCCGTCTTGAAAAAAACCGTAAGGGTGCGCAAAAGGAGTTTCACATCAAGCCATATAGAGTAGCTTTCTATGTACATCAAATCCATCATCAGCTTATCCCTGGCGGACGTGTTGTAGCGGCCTTCGATCTGGGCGTAGCCCGTAAGCCCCGCCTTCATCTTCTGCCGATAGGCAAAGGCAGGGACCTCCTGGCTGTATTTACGCACATTCTCCAGCATTTCCGGCCTTGGGCCAACCATGCTCATATCGCCTCTTAGGATGTTGAAAAGCTGGGGCAACTCATCCAGCCGGGCCTTGCGCAAATATGCGCCCACCTTGGTGATCCGGTCATCGTTGCGCTTCACGGATACCTGGGGGCCTTCCAGGCCGGGGCCTCTGCGCATGGTTCGGAACTTCAAAATTTTAAATACGCTGCCGCCGATGGTCATCCGCTCCTGCCGGAAAAACACCGGGCCGCCGTCCTCCACGAGGATAGCGATGGCCGCCAACAGCATCACGGGACTTACCAAAAGCAGCCCGATGGCGGATATGACGATGTCCATGATACGCTTGGCCATGATCTCATGCATCTCCAGCCCGCCCCGCCCCATGGCGACGAATGGGCTGTCATCCAAGATCACCTGCCGGCCGTTGGCCACCATGACATCATACAAGTCCGCCGCAGTGTATACGTTCTTTTGCTGCTCATAACAGTATTCCAGCAGTTTTCCCCGGTGTTTGGCTGGCACCTGGGCAAAAAACACGGTATCATTGCGAAGGATACATTCTTCTACATCATCACTGCGGTAATCCACCATATCACAAAGAGCATATTGCAGGCGGTAGCGGCTGATCTTGGCCGCCACATGCTCCGCCTCCTCCCCGGATCCGAACACGATGCAGCATTTTTCTGGCGGATGGATGTCAAAATACAATTTGTTCCCCACCCGCGTCATCAGCATGATGATAACGATCTGTGCCACGATGGCGTACAAAAGCAAAAGAAAATCCCAGCCGAACAGCGTCAGCACCTTGTACTTGGCGCTGTTTACGTTCATAATCTCCAATTGGAGGTAAGTGACCAGATCTGTAATCCCTACCGCCAGTATCAATGACGAGATCACCGGCCTGCTTTTGCGCTTGCCGATATCATACCCGCCATATACAGAAACCATAATCAAAAGCAGCACTGTGAAGGTCAGAAGCGTTACACCCAGGGTACGGCTGATGTTCCACAGCTGTTTGTTGTTCAGCCCTATCATTCCGAAGAATGCAATATAGATGAGGCTATACAGTACAAAACGAAGCGGAAGGAACCGCCATCTTTTCTTTCCGTTCTTCTGCTGGTGCATCCTCTATTCCCTCGCTGTGTTTATTTTGGGCGGTCCGCGCTGTTTCGGGAAGGTATAGGATATTTGTATTATATCCCCGCATATAACAGGTTGTCAAAGGATATGGTTCAAAACCCAAAAATATACAGTCATTTTTTCATATTTTATAGGCGCTGTGCCTCGCTTTTTACCTAAAAAAATTTTTTTGTCGATAGAAAAACAGCGCTTGACGAAGGAATGTTTTGGGCCTATAATGCATCGGTCAGACTTATTTAGCCGGTTAACGAATCAGGAAAGGGCATTGGTTTCATGCAGGACAAAGGTTCCCTATTCAGCCAATATCACCGGATGCACCATTTGCTTTTTCAATGCATCTCTAAGGTAGCGGAAAATCCCGCCGTTCACCCCGGCCAGGCGGCGCTCCTTAAGTACTTGATGGAGCAAGGCAGCGTCAACCAGGGAGCGCTCTGCCGCGCGCTGAAGGTCAGTGCGGCATCGGTGGCGGTTTCTCTGCGCCGCCTGGAAAAGCAAGGTTTCCTGACGCGGGTCCAAAATCCCAAGGATCTCAGGGAGAAGCTTCTATGCCTGACGCCTTTGGGGGAAAAGACCGCCGGTGATTTGCGCGCCGCGGTCACAAAGGTGCAGGAGCAGGCGCTTATGAACTTTACGCCGGAAGAACTGGAGCAAATGAAAAGTTATTTGAGGCGGATAGGCGCCAATCTTGACGCCCTGCTGGGGACCTCCGCCGATCCATGCCAACGTGAGAAAGGGGTGTTTTTAAACTGTGACCCGGATGCTTAAATATATGAGATCTTCCTGGCCCATCCTGGTATTGGTGGTGGCCTTTCTGGGGCTGCAAGCCATGTGTGATCTTTCCCTGCCCGCTTATACCGCCAAGATCGTGGATGTAGGCATACAGCAAAAAGGGATCGAGCATTCCTCCCCTGCGGTGATCCGCGAATCGGAGCTTAATGCCCTTTCCCTGTTCATGACAAGCAGCAGCTATAATGATACGATATTGCCCAATTACACCCTGCTCCCTGCGGGAAGCGGGACGAAATATCCTCTTCTTCAAACGGAAGCCCTATACGAGCGCAAAGACGTAAAGGAAGATGTGTTATCTTCCCTTGACCACATCTTCGGTCAGGCGTTCCTGGCCCGGATGGTGTTGGGCGGCCAGGTGCCTGAGGAAATGAAATCGGCCGGTATGGAAAACCTGCTGCCCCAGGGAACGGACCTGTCCGCCGTGCTTTCCGTTCCCCTTTTGCGGGAAGGCGTCCTGAACACCTTTGCAGAAAAGACATCTTCCATTACAGATTCAATGCTCTCCCAGCTTTCCATTACCTTCGTTGAAAAGGAATATGCGGCCATCGGTCTTGATACAAGCGCGATGCAGACCGGCTATATCCTGCTGGCCGGCCTGAAAATGCTTGGCATTGCCCTGTTAAGCGTTGCCGCTGCGGTGGCCGTAGGCTTTATGGGATCCCGCATCTCCGCCAAATTGGGCCATGACCTGCGCAGCCGGGTGTTCTCCCGGGTCGTCTCCTTCTCTCAGAAGGAGATGGACAATTTTTCCACCGCATCGCTTATCACCCGCTCCACCAACGATATTCAGCAGGTCCAGATGATTATGGTCTTTATGCTGCGAATGGTAATCTATGCTCCCATCATGGGGGTGGGCGGCATCTTTAAGGTGCTTAACAGCGAGACCTCCATGACTTGGATCATCGCTTTGGCGGTGGGAATCATCCTTGCACTGGTAGGCGTCATGTATTTTGCAACCATGCCGCGTTTCAAAAAATTGCAAACCTATGTGGACCAGTTGAACCGCGTGGCCAGGGAAGTGCTGACCGGTATGCCCGTTATCCGAGCCTTTGCAACGCAGGAGCGGGAGGAACAGCGCTTTGATGACGCCAACAGGGTCCTGAACAGGACGCAAAGGTTCGTGACCCGGGTGATGTCCGGCATGATGCCTATCATGATGTTCGTCATGAACGGCATATCACTTTTGATTCTTTGGGTGGGCGCTCATGGCATCGATAGCGGCACCATGCAGGTGGGCGACATGATGGCCTTTATCCAGTATGCCATGCAGGTCATCATGTCTTTCCTGATGATCTCTATGATGTCTGTGATGCTCCCCCGGGCCTCTGTCTCCGCCAAGCGTATCGACGAAGTCATTACAAGCTCCTCCACCATCCTGGATCCTTCCACCCCCGCAGAGTTTGATCCCCAGCAAAAAGGCGTGCTGCGCTTTGAGGATGTGTCCTTCCGTTATCCGGATGCGAAGGAGGATATGTTAAGCCACTTGAGCTTCACCGCTCTGCCTGGGCAGACTACCGCCATCCTGGGCGGCACGGGATCAGGTAAATCCACCCTGGTTCAATTGATCCCCCGATTTTTCGACGTCACCTCCGGCCGCATCATGCTGGATGGACGTGATATCCGGGAAGTTACCCAGCACGAACTCCGCAAGCGCATCGGCTACGTTCCCCAAAAGGGCGTACTCTTTTCCGGTACGGTAGCCTCCAATATCGCCTTTGGCGAACCAGACGCGCCCCAGGGGGATATTGAAAAGGCAGCCCTGGTGGCACAGGCTTCGGATTTTATTGCAGAGAAGCCGGAAGGGTATGAATCCCCCATCTCCCAGGGCGGCTCCAACGTATCCGGCGGGCAAAAACAGCGCTTAGCCATCGCCCGCGCAATATTGAAGCGTCCGGAAGTATTCGTTTTTGATGACAGCTTTTCGGCACTGGACTTCAAAACAGATGCGGCGCTACGTTCCGCCCTGCAGCGTGAAACATCCGACAGCACCGTGATCATCGTGGCCCAGCGCATCAGCACAGTGCTCCACGCCCATCAAATCATCGTACTTGATGAAGGAAAGATCGTAGGCGTCGGCACTCATGCGGAATTGATGGAATCCTGCGAGGTTTACAGGCAGATCGCCATGAGCCAGCTTTCAAAGGAGGAATTGGCGCATGCAAACTAATAATAACCGTCCCCGCCGCGGCCCCATGGGCGGACCTATGGGCGGCGGTCCCATGATACACGGGGAAAAGGCAAAAGATTTTAAAGGCACCATGAAAAAGCTCATCCGCCGCCTTGCCAGCTATAGGGTGACCATGATTCTAGTGATCCTGCTGGCAATACTCAGCGCCGCTTTCTCCATCTACGGCCCCAAGCAGATGGGCTCCATCGTGGATGAGATCTTCACGGGGCTGATGGGCAAATTCTCCGGAGGCGTGGGGATTAATTTCACCAACGTGGCCTGGCTGCTGCTGGGTCTGCTTGGGCTTTACGCGGTAAGCTCGGTGTTCGCATTCCTGCAGGGGTATCTCATGGCGGGCGTCACAGCCAAGCTAAGCTACGCCTTGCGCCGAGAGCTTTCCAATAAGATCCATCACCTTCCCATGAGTCACTTTGACGGCGTGACCCACGGTGAGATCCTGTCCCATATAACAAACGACGTGGATACCCTGACCCAAAGCCTGAACCAAAGTCTTTCCCAGGTGATCACCTCCATTACCACCGTCATTGGCGTGCTGATCATGATGCTTTCAATCTCCTGGCAGATGACCCTGGCTGCATTGCTGATCGTGCCTATCTCCGGCGTGCTCATGAGCTTGGTTGTGAAAAAGTCCCAGCGCCACTTCCGACGCCAGCAGGAATACCTGGGCCATGTGAATGGTCAGGTAGAAGAAGTGTACGGCGGGCAGCTGATTGTCAAAGCCTTCAACGGAGAAGACCGGGCTTTGCAGGCTTTTGAGGAAAACAACAAAGAGCTGTACAACTCCGCCTGGAAATCTCAGTTCCTTTCCGGGCTGATGTTCCCCATCATGGGCTTCATCGGCAACCTGGGGTACGTGGTGGTGGCTATCCTGGGCGGCACCTTGGCCGTACGCGGGATCATCACCGTGGGCAATATCCAGTCCTTCATCCAATACGTGCGCATGTTCAACCAGCCCCTGGCGCAAATCGCCCAGGTGACCAACATGCTGCAATCCACCGCCGCCGCCGCGGAGCGCGTGTTCGCATTCCTGGCCCTGGAGGAGGAATTGCCCACCGTACAAAACCCCACCCCTGCCACAGGGCTTTCTGGGCAGGTGACCTTTGACCATGTGCAGTTTGGCTATCAGCCCGACAAGACCGTCATCCACGATTTCAGCGCGGTGATCAAGCCTGGCCAGAAGGTAGCCATCGTGGGCCCCACCGGCGCGGGCAAGACAACGATGGTCAAACTGCTCATGCGCTTTTACGATGTCACCGGCGGGCGGATCCTCGTAGACGGCCATGACATCCGCTCCTTTGACAGGAACGAATTGCGCGGCCTGTTCGGTATGGTGCTTCAGGATACATGGCTGTTTGGCGGCAGCATCCTTGACAACATCCGCTACGGGCGCTTGGGCGCCACGGAGGAGGAAGTTATCGCCGCGGCCCGCTCAGCTCACGCCCACCACTTCATCCAGACGCTGCCCGGTGGCTATCAAATGGAACTCAACGAGGAGGCCAGCAACGTATCCCAGGGGCAGAAGCAATTGCTTACCATCGCCCGGGCCATCCTGGCCGATCCTCAAGTCCTGATCCTGGATGAGGCGACCAGCTCTGTAGATACGCGCACTGAGATCAGAATTCAAAAGGCCATGGACAATCTGATGCAAGGCCGCACCAGCTTCATCATCGCCCACCGCCTCTCTACCATAAGGGATGCTGACCTGATCCTGGTCATGCGGGACGGGGATATCGTGGAGCAGGGCAAGCATGAAGAACTGCTTGAAAAAGGCGGCTTCTATGCTCAG
>JAEWAH010000323.1 GCA_023391725.1 Bacillota bacterium
TTTCAGATGCAGACAATACACTTTTCGATTTCTTCGCGGCGGAAAAAGCTGCGCTTCGCGACGCGCTGTCCGTGTGCGGTTTGCCGTTTACTAATGAGACCGCGGCGCTATATTCCAGCATCAACGACGGGCTGTGGAAGGCCTACGAGCGCCGGGAGATCACCCAGGAAAGCCTGCGGGTGGAGCGATTTCGACGGCTGCTTGCGCATTTCCCGGAAGTTTCTCTCGCGCCTGAGGAAGTTGGCCGGCATTTTACGGACCGGCTGGGGCAGTACGCCTATTTGCTGCCCGGGGCGCTGGAATTCGTAAAGGCCGTGCACCCGCTTATGCCCATCGTGCTGGTGACAAACGGCATCACCACGGTGCAAAAGGCCAGGCTGGCCAAATCAGAAATCGCCCCCTATATTGCCCGGGCGGTGATCAGCGAGGAGATCGGCGCTTCAAAGCCCGACCCGAAGATGCTGTTTGCCGCCATGGAGCAAATGGGCGTAACGGATAAAAGCCAGGTGATCCTCCTGGGCGACAGCCTCACCGCCGATATTGAGGCCGCCCGCCGGGCCGGGATCAAGAGCATCCACCTGTGCGGACCAGGGAAGAAAGATGAAAACTCTCCGGCAGACTTCCAGGCGGAAACGCTTAGGGAAGCGCTTGAGCTATTGCTTGGGAAGAGGACGCCGTTATGACGACCATCCTTCTGAAAACAAACAATCTGCAAAAGCGTGAGGAAGGCCTGGAAACGCTTCGGGGCATCGACCTTGCGCTGATGCACGGAGAATTTTTAGCGCTTTTGGCCATGCAGGACGCCAAGGCAAAAACAGCCCTCGTCCGCGTCCTTTCAGGCCTTGACCGGCCCGATTTTGGCCGGGTGCTGCTGGGTGGCCGGGATATCACCGATGTGCCGCCCCAGCGGCGGGAGGTAAATGCCGTCTTTGCCACAACCCCCCTATTCCCCCACCGTAGTATTTATCAAAATGTGGCTTACGGCCTCTCACGCCATCAGGTATCCCGCAAGGAACGGCGCGAACGGGTCAAGGCAATCCTGGAGGACATGGGTCTATCCGGCCTGGAGGACAAAAAGCCGCTTCAGATTACCCCTTTGCAGCAGCGGCTGGCTGTGCTTTGCCGTGCGCTGGCGCTGCGTCCTCAGGTGCTGCTTTTGGACGATCCCTTTTCGGGTCTTGATGACTTTGACCGCAAAGAAGCACTGTCTTCCCTCAAATCCATTCAAAAGCTGTGGCATCTCCCCATGCTGTACGTGACAAGCGATCGGGAGGAGGCTATGGCTTCCACCGGCCGCGTCGCGCTGATGGTGGATGGGCGAATTGAACAAGTGGGAACGCCGCGGGAGCTGTACGCCCGTCCCGTAAGCGTCTGCGCCGCCCGGATGACGGGCACCATCAACCTGCTCCCCTGCGTGGTGGCAGCCAGGCGTCCGGGAGGCCTTGTAGCCTTGGACATGGAAGGCCTTACTCTCTCAGCCCGGGTTTTTGGCCCGCCTCCCAACATGGGGGAGGAAGTGTTTGTTTGCCTGAGGCCGGAAATGGTGCGCCTGTCTCCCGACCCGGGCCAAGGCAGCCTGATGAGCGGCGTCTTCACGGGCTTGCGGGAAAAGGATAGTAAAAAATGGGCGTCGGTCACGCTGCCCACCGGCCTGGATCTTTTATGCGCGGCGCCGGAGGAAGAACTCTCCCCGGGAAGCCGGGTGTTCCTCTGGTGGGATGAATCTCAAGCCCCCTTGGTGTCCGGGGAGGAAGAATCGCTTACCCCGGCGGCCTTCCCCGCCCCTGGGAAGGAGGCCTCCCTATGAGCCGCATGAAACGCGCCTTCTCCCTGCCCATTTGGCTGGCATCGTATCTCGGGGCTGCGCTTGCATGCCTTTGTGCGCTGTGGTTCCTCGCCCCGGGAGCGGTGAACGCCTTTTCGCTAATAGATTTTGCTTCCCTTCTTTCTTGGGATGCGGGGCGTCTTCAAAGCCTTATTCCCGGTCTCGAAACGGCTTTGGCCATTTCCCTATGCTGCCTGATCATTGGCTATCCCGCGGGATATGCGTTGGGCAAGAGCAGGCGGCGCACGGCTAAAATGCTTTGGATGATGCCGCTTTTGTGGCTGATAGGCGGCGCGCTTTTATTTGCCGCCCAATGGATGAACCTGCTCCCCCAAAGCATACAGTCATTCCTTCGTCCCATAGAATACTGGGGACTGCGGTCCCCCGCCGGGCAGGTCTTGATCCTGTTCCCACTAATGCTTTTGCCCGCGGCCACCGGCTTTTTAACTGTTGACGCCTCCCTGCCGGAGGCCGCCCGGGATCTTGGCGCTTCCCGCGTGCGGGCGTTCTTGACGCTGACCTTCCCCCGCACCTTGCCGGGAACCCTCGTGGGCTTTATCCAGGTGCTCCTGTTTGCCACCGGGTTTTTCCTGAAAGATGCACCGGGGCTTCCTTTCGATTTCATCTTGAGCGCCAACGCTGCCCTTGCGATCCTGGCACTTTTGCTATTGGTTTTCTACTGGCTGTTCCAGCGCAAAACAAGGAGGCCATGACCATGCTGATTACAAATGCTGCCGCTTATGTGGGCGGAAGATTTCATGAAGGCTACCGGATACGCATGCAGGGAAACCTGATCACGGACGCTGGTCCTTCCCTCGCGCCCGCCCCGGGAGAGGAGACCCTTGATCTTCAGGGGGATTTTCTTCTGCCCGGGTTTGTGGACGTGCACATCCACGCCTTCCGCGGCATGGACACCATGGCCGGAGAGGAAGCCGTGCGCCACATGAGCCGCACCCTTCACGAAGAGGGCGTGGCGGCCTTTTTGCCCACCACCATGAGCGCATCTCTTGTAGAAACGCGCCATGCCATGGCCGGCATCGACGCTGTCAGGCGGCGGCCCGAGCCCTGGGGCGCGCAAGTCGTGGGCGCGCACATGGAAGCACCTTTCCTGAACGAATCAAAGTGCGGGGCGCAGGTGGCCGCTCACTTCCTGCATCCTTCCATGGAGGCCTGGTGGGAGATGACGGGTGATTATGCTGCGGCGGCGCGCATCGTCACCATGGCGCCGGAGCTTGATGGCGCCGAAGGCTGGATCCGGCAGATCGCAAAGCGGGGGATCGTTGTTTCCATCGGCCATACCGACGCCGCCTGTGAGCAGGCCCACGCAGCTGCGGACTGGGGCGCCACCCATGTAACGCACCTGTTCAATGCCCAGTCCCCCATAAACCACCGGGCCCCTGGTGTGCCCGGCGCTGCACTTACCGACGACCGGCTGTACGTGGAAGTAATTGCCGATGGGATCCACCTGCACCCAGACATTCTACGGCTTACGTTCCGAGCCAAGGGCCGGGAAAAGATGGTGCTGGTCACCGACGCCATGGAGGCCGCTGGGATGCCGGAAGGGACGTATCAATTGGGTGGCCAGGCGGTCATCGTGAAGGACGGGGCCGCAAGGCTTTCTTCCGGTGTTTTGGCTGGATCCACCCTCACCATGGGCCGGGCTTTTGTAAACCTCATCCGTTTCGGCTTTTCTCCTGAGGACGCGGCCTACATGGCTACGCAATCCCCTGCCGATTCCATCGGCGAAAAGCTGCTGGGCCGCATCATTCCTGGCGCGCCGGGGATACTGACCCGTTGGAGCAGAGACTGGAGCAGGATGATGGTAATTGGGTAATGCAGGCCTGAAGCCAATGCTCTTCACCAGCATCTTCATCCACATCACCTCTCCGATTATTTTTCCCATCCACTTCCCATGGCAGGGATTGCGCATGAAGAACAAGAATTTTACTTAAACTCCCCATGACGCAGAGTATAGCCTTCCTTGGCAAATCCCTTGCCTGGCGGGCGCTTTTGCGCTACAATGAAATGGGTGTAAACACCCTCGGGAGGAAATCCATGTTCAACAAGCCCTGCGGCGTGCCCAATTACGGGCCGTTTCTGCAAAAGATACGGGAACGCATCCCGCAGGACCGGATATTGCTTGACGCCCCCATGTCGGAGCATACAACGCTGAAAATTGGCGGTCCGGCAGACATCCTGGTCACGGCCCAAAGTGCCGAAGAACTCGGCTTTTTGCTGGCCACATCCCGGGAGTTCGGCGTCCCCATGATGATGCTGGGCAACGGCAGCAATCTGCTTGTGCGGGACGGGGGCATCCGCGGCCTTACGGTTCAGCTGGGGGAAGAAATGTCCCTGATCACGGTGGAAGGCACGGTCCTTCATGCCCGGGCCGGGGCCTCCCTGGCAGCAACAGCTCAGGCAGCAGCCCGGCACAACCTTGCAGGCCTTGCCTATGCCTGCGGCATTCCAGGCACGGTGGGCGGCGGTGTGTACATGAACGCCGGGGCTTACGGCGGGGAATTGTGCCAGTCCATTGTAGAGGTGCAGGCTATCACGCAGGATGGTCAAATACACACCTATACCAATGAAGAGATGCACTTTGGCTACCGCCACAGCCGCGTCCAGGAGGATTCCCTGATCGTTACTGAAGTCTCCTTCCAGCTTTCCCCCGGGGAAAGGGAAACGATCCTCAGCGACATGAAGGAATTCAACCGCCGCCGCAACGAAAAACAGCCTATGGAAATGCCCAGCGCCGGGAGCACCTTCAAGCGTCCGGAGGGCTACTATGCGGGCCAGCTCATCGACGAGTCCGGGCTGCGCGGCGCCCGGGTGGGCGGCGCACAGGTGAGCCAAAAACATGCGGGATTCCTGGTGAACACCGGGAATGCCACTGCGGCGGACTTTTTGGGGCTCATCGCCCTGGTGCAAAAGACTGTTCAGGAAAAGCACGGGGTGTGGCTCACGCCGGAAGTGCGCATCGTGGGCGAAGATGCCCCCATGCCCCATATTTAATGTAAATCCCTGGAAGGGAGGGTTTCTCGGTGCGGTTTTTGATTTTGACGGGCCTGTCCGGAGCGGGTAAGACGTTAGCCATCCGGCATCTGGAGGACCTGGGAGCGTTTTGCATCGACAACCTCCCGCCCATGATGATCATCAAGTTCATGGAGGCCTGCCAGACTTCCCCCATGCACGCGCCATTGGTGGCCATGGCGGTGGATGTTCGCAGCGGCGAGTTTTTCGACGCCCAGGCGGTGCGCCGTGTCATCAACGAGACACGGGAAGTGGGCTATCAGATCGAGACGCTGTACATGGAAGCCAGCGACGAAGTGCTGGTGAGCCGCTACAAGGAATCCCGCCGGGATCATCCACTGGCCAGCGAAAGCGTAGGCCTGCAGGAGGCCATCCTGGCGGAGCGGGAGCTTTTGCAGCCGCTTCGGGAAACAGCCAATTACCTGATCGATTCCAGCACCTTGCGGCCCCGGACATTGCAAAAGATGCTCTCAGACATCCTCGCCACCCAGGAAAATTCCCAATATCTGCGCCTGGAGATCCTGTCATTCGGCTTCAAGCGCGGGCTGCCCCGGGAAGGGGACATGGTGCTGGACGTGCGCTTCTTGCCCAACCCCTTCTATGTGGAAGGGCTGGGGCGCCACACGGGGCTGGATGAGGATGTGCGCAGGTTTGTGCTGGACCATCCGGTGACCGTGGAGTTCATGTCAAGGACCATGGACATGCTGGATTTTCTTTTGCCCCACTACCAAGAAGAGGGAAAGCACCGGCTGGTGATAGCCGTGGGGTGCACCGGCGGTGCGCACCGCTCCGTGGCTATCGCGGAGGAACTGGCTCTCAGGCTCCGGGAAAAGGGGCTGCGGGTGGACGTGAACCACCGCGATCTTGATCTTGAACAAGCGCATTGGAAAACGGTATAGACCCATTGCTGGCACCTTTCGACCAAATGGAGGTTTCATTGTCCTTTTCTTCCATCGCCAAAGACGAATTGGCGCGGCTCCCCCTGGGGAAACCCTGCTGCATGCTCAGCGAGCTGGCCGCGCTTTTGCATACCTCCGCCTCCCTCTCCCTAAAGGGGGGCGGGCAGGTGCGCCTTGCCTTTCAGGTGGAGAGCCCAGGGCTTGCCCGGCGCATCTTTCTATTGCTGCGCACGCTGTTTGAGGTTTCTCCCAAGCTGCATTTTGTGCTGGACAATCGCCTGGGCGGGCGGCGCAAAAGCATTATTTCCTTAGACAACGAGGATGCGCAGACACTGCTTTTGGCCTTTGGCATGATGGCCCGGGAAGATGATGGGCAGATGAGCCTTGTGCGCACCACGCCCCGGCGCGCGCCGCTTCGGCAATGCTGCCGCAAGGCATTTTTGAGGGGGGCGTTCCTGGGCGCCGGATCCATCACCAGCCCGGAAAAAGGGTATCATTTTGAGATCGTTGCCGCCGATCCGGATCTATCAACGACCCTGCTTCGGCTGATGGAAAAATCAGGGCTTCCTGGAAAACAAATGACACGTAAAGGCGCAAATGTGGTATACTTAAAGGGAAGCGAGCAGATCGTATCCGCGCTGGGGATGATGGGCGCCAGCCAGGCCCTGCTGTCCCTGGAAAATACCCGTGTGCATAAAAATGTGATGAATCATGTGAACCGCATGATGAATTGCGATACGTCCAACATGGAAAAGCAGCTGGACGCCGCCACTAGGCAGATCGATGCCATCCGCGCTCTATCCCTTTCCCGGGGGCTGGGGGCGCTGCCGCCATCATTGCAACAGGTAGCGCGTTTGCGGCTTTCCCAGCCGGAAGCGACCCTTACCCAGCTGGGGGAAATGCTGGACCCGCCCCTTGGCAAATCCGGCGTCAATCACCGCCTGCGCAGGATCGTCGCCCTCTCGCAGGCGCTCACCACAGGCAAGGAGGAAGAATCATGATAAGAAGAGAAGTCGCCCTGCCCGACAAGGAAGTCCTGCAGCGCCGTACCGCCGCCCAGCTTGTGCAGGTTGCCAGCCGTTTTGACGCACGCATTATGATTGAGCACCAAAGCAAGATCATCAATGCCAAAAGCATGCTGGGGCTTTTGTCCCTGGGTGCGGTGACGGACGGTCGGCTGTACCTGGTGGCCGACGGCGAGGATGAACAAAGGGCCGTGGATGCCATCGTCAAGCTGCTGGACAGTAATTTCGCCGAATGATCCTCCCGGCAGGCGCCGCAAGTGCAATCGATGCGCAAAGTGGATAGGCAGGCAATGCGTACGCTGTCTGCCCTTTCTTTTTTCAAAAGAGGAATGGACGGTGAACGGCGGTGACTGAAGCCCTGACCAGGGGATATGAATTCCTGTACGAGAACGGCGCGCCCGTCCTGCAAAATGAGGCAGCCCAGGCCCTGGGCATTTCACCAAAGGGCCTCCGGGAGGAAATGCTGAAAAACCCGCAGGTCACATACTGGCTGGATTGCCTTGCGCAATTCATGAAAAGGCAAGCCATCCACGGTTCGGCGGACGAATGCTTTGAAAACATCATGTACAAGCTCCTGTCCCTGGGCATACAGGAACAGGACCATCCGCTCCTTGCGGAATGCAGCGCTTTACTGATCCAGATCTTGATTCAGCGCGCGGGTGATGAAAAGCTCTACGATACCATCAACCCCACGATCCTCTGCGGCTGGCTGACCGGGATGGGGCACGGGGATAGAATTGTCTGCGATCTTGCCCGGCAAAGGATCGGGGCGGTGTACAGCTTTGCTAAGAAGGGGATTTACGATATATATGTAAACCCACAAGGCTATCCTGCCATCCCTGCGGCAAGAGCCGGCCACCCCTTGGTGGACCCTGCGCTGTATGAAGGCAACGTATGGAAACTTCCAACTGTTCACGATCTGTTTATCTTCGCCCGCCTTCCCAAGCCGCTGCGTAAAGACGGCCAGCTTCAGGAAAAGATCGATACGGCCGTGCGCTACATCCTGGACGAGCGCTATCAGCGCCTGCCTTGGGGATATGGGCTGATGCTTGTGAAGCCCAACAAGTATTATGGCATGGGCTGGTCCGTGCATCTTCATGGATATGAGTCCAGCGGTAGCCTTAAGCTTGCGGGGGGAACCGTGTGGGATGCGGGAGTTATTGTCCCATTTCTCATGTGCCCGCTCCTCGGCCTGGTTCATAAAAACCCTTGAGCAATTGGAGCTGTTTGGGGAAAACGGCGTATATGAATTTCAACCAGAATACCTTATAGAAGCCAAGAGCAAATATTACGTTGGCGGCAATCATATGGGCCTTGGAGAAGACCGGAAAAAGAAATTGGGCCGGAAACTGGAATCCACTGCCTGGATGATGCGTATTCTCTCCCAATGCGAAAACTAAAAGACCATCGGCAAAATACGCGCAGGAATATGCTAGGCCATTTGAAAAAGGAGCGGTGTGACCGCTCCTTTTTATTGCCGCCCTGCTATTTGTACGTCTGGCAGAAAACCTTGATGAACCAATCCTTGGAGTGCAGCTTGTAGGAAACCTTCTCATCCACCTGCATGTCTTCGGGCAAGGCTTCCATGTTCTTTTCGGCCTGCGTGGCCTCTGCCGAGCTATCGTAATAATACTGGTACTTCTTTACCCGGCTGGACACGTTTCCCTCGATGGTGGTAAGCAGGTACCGCCCGTCTCCCAAGTCCTGAACGTCCGCTACCATCCCGGTATGAATGTTGTTGTAGGATCTTTTCCGGACGCTGTAGATCACCATGTACCCGGGACGCGGGATATTGGTGGTGCGCTCCATCTTCTGATAGCCCTTTAGTATCTTGCCCACGCTGGCCTCGCTGATGGCCCAGGTAACGTCATCGGCCACCTTCTCCGCCTTTTCCACCCGGGACATGGGGATGCCGGCTTCCTCAAAGCACCAGCCCACGAAGGCGCCGCACCAGCCGAACTCCACGCCCTTTTTCTTGGCGTACCACTGGGTGTACTTGTTGGCCTTTTTAACGCCTTTGCCGTCCAGGGTGATGAATTCGTTCTCTGCCACGGCAATGGCCTTTTTCAAAAGCTCCGTTGGCACGTTTTTATCCACCGTCAGGGTATAGACAGTGGGTACGCCACCGGTGGTTGCGGTGATCTGGCAGGCGCCTTCCCCCACTCCGGTAATGTTCCCCTGCGCATCCACCGTGGCCACCTGCTCATCGCTGGATTCCCAGGCTTCCGCTTTGGGGGCCGCCATGATCTCCCCGGGGTGCATCTCAATGGCCAGGCTCGTTTGCGATTCTTCCGCCAGGGCCGCGGTCCCTATCAAGCATGCCGCAAGCAGCGCCAGCAGCAAAAACGCACTCTTTTTTCTCATTACTCCATCCCTCCGTCGGTTATGAGTATATCACAAATGCGCTCATTCGCCGGAGGTTTGCGCAAATTTTACAGGGAATTGGGAGAGGGTTTACTCTTCCTTCCCTTCCTGTTCCTTGTTCCTGGCCCTCTGCACAAGCCCCATGACCAGGGCAATGGCCAGGGTCACGGCGGACATGATAAAGAGGATGACCCCGGAATTGTCCCCGGTCTCCACCGCGGCCACCGATGGCGTGACCCTTTTGTATAGCAGGACACCTATTACAGCCATTATCACCGACAGCGCCGTCAGGACGATAACCTTCATCCGCCCCCGGGCCCTGTAGGTGCTGGGCGGAAGGTAAGCGTTGCCCGCGATGATCCGTGCCAAGTAGATAAATGCCACGACCGTCACGATCACCATCACGTCTGCCGGATAGGGAAACCATTTGATCCCCGCCCCATACAGGGCAATGTTCAGCAAAAGCGCGTACAGCAAAAGCATAAAGCACTGATTGCCGATGCGATTGCGCTTCTCCCGCTGCCGCTCATCCAGGCCGTTAGGATTCTCCTTCATACGATCCATCCTCCCAAAATAATTGATCCAGCGATTTACCCAGCGCTTTGCAAATGGTGACGCATAATCGAATGGTAGGGTTATAGTCGCCGCTTTCGATGGCGTTGATGGTCTGCCGCGTTACGCCTACCTGATCCGCCAGCTCCTTTTGCGACATATCCCTGGCGGCCCGCGCAGCCTTTAGGCGAAGGTTTTTTCCCATGGCCCGCCTCCTTCCATTGCTTTCGGAGACAGGATAACATATGTCGGACATTATGTCAACTATATCTTACAAAAAGAATTTTATTTTTGATCTTTAGGACTCTCAAAAATGAAAAGGCCGCTTTCGCGACCTTATATCTACCCTGATAAAATCCTTCTGGAGGGAGCTCCGAAGCCGAAGCGCCGCCTGGGGCGGATGAAGCGAGGCGTAGGAGACTGGCGAAAACGACCAGTGCAAGCGGCAGCGAGGCACTGTGATGATTGAGCCAGCGGAAGGGAGAATCTCCTTTTTCAAAAGGAGTTTCTCACGCTAATCCTCACACTTTGTGCCAATAACACACATAGCAATGAGACGCCCACATCGGCGACGACCGCCAGCCACATATTGGCAAGGCCCAGGATGCCCAGGACCATCACAGCCAGCTTGATCGTTAGGGCCAGGCCCACGTTGAGACGCACGATACGGGCGGTGCGCCTTGCGGTACGGATGCCTGCGGGCAGGGCTGAAAGAGTGCCTGCGGCCAGCACGCAGTCGGCTGCCTCCATAGCGGCCTGGCTGCCGATGCCGCCCATGGCGATGCCTACATGGGCTGCGGCCAGGACTGGCGCGTCGTTGATGCCGTCTCCCACAAAGGCAACAGTTTTTCCGGAGGCGGATATCTCTTTGACGGACTGCACCTTGCCCTCCGGCAGAAGCCCGGCTTTGATATCCGTGATCCCGGACAAGTTTTGAACGGTCTTCGTCCCCTGGGCGGAATCCCCGGTGAGTACGGTCACAGAGCCAATGCCAAGTTCGGAAAGGGAAGAAAGCACGGAGCCCGCTTCACCGCGCAGTGTGTCGCTCAGGGCAAAGCTGCCAAGATAGCGCCCGCCTGCTGCGGCGTGCACCTGGTCTATTTCATGCTCCGAAGGGATCGCGATATGATTGTTCTCCATCAAAGCGGGGCTGCCGCAAAGGATCTCCTGTCCGTTTTGTTTGGCCCTAACGCCAAAGCCAGCGATCTCCTCATACATCTCGGGTTGAACAACGGCATCCTGCCTGGCAAGCCATTCTTCCGCTTCCCGGGAGGTGTAGATGCTCCGGGCCAGGGGATGCTGGGCCTTGCTTTCCGCCATCAAAGCGGCCTCCATCAAATCATCGTAGGAAACGCCCTCGGTGGGCCGTATATTTGTCAGGCGGAACACACCCTCTGTAAGCGTTCCCGTTTTGTCCATGGCGAGGGCGTCCACCTTCGCCAGCGCTTCCAGCACCGTGCCGCCTTTAATCAACAGGCCACGGCGGGCGCTTTCGCCCATCCCAGCAACATAAGAAAGGGGTACGGATAAAACCAGTGCGCAGGGGCAGCTGACCATCAATAGCAGCAGCGCCCGGTAGCCCCATTCAGAAAAGTTTCCAAGGCCGAATAGCGGCGGCAGCACAAAGACCAGCGCGGCCAAAGCCACCACTGCCGGGGTATACACCGCGGCGAATTTGGCAAGGAACCGCTCCGGAGCGGCCTTTTTCGCGGCCTCCTCCTGAGTCATGCGCAGGATGCGGGCGACCGTGCTTTCGCTGGCGGGTTTTTCACAAGCGATGCGCAAAAGCGGCCCCATGTTCTTACCGCCGGAAAGGACTTTATCCCCCGGCGCGCAGGGTACAGGCGCGGCTTCCCCGGTCAAGGCAGAAAGGTCCAGCGCGCTTTGGCCTGAAATAATCTGACCATCCACCGGAATGCGCTCCCCCGAGCGCACTTCCAGTATATCCCCCGGCTGCACGGCGGAGGTGGGTATATCCACGATTTCGTTTAGGATCACATGAGCCGTGTCGCTCACCAGCTTCGACAGGGAACGGATCTGGCCGCGGCTTTTTGCCACCGCCATGTCCTGCAGCGTTTCGCCCACGCGGTAAAAGAGCATCACCGCCGTGGCTTCCGCCCCTTCTCCAAGGGCCCAGGCGCCCAGGGTAGCTATGGTCATGAGTAATGTCTCATCCAGCGCCTGCCCGTTTTTAAGCCGCAAAAGCGCGGATTTTATCACAGGGAAACCCGCCAGCAGGTAGGCTGCGATCAACAGCAGCGTTTTGCTTATAGGGGAAGCAGATTCCAATAAAGCCCCCACCGCCAGCAGCGCAAGAGAAGCAGCCAAAGCCCCAAACGTATTGATAAATTCCCTGCGGCTGTCTTCCTCCTCTGCCTGCGTCTCCCCGGCGCTTTGATCGTGCCAGGGCAGCAGTTGGGTTTCGGGCTCCACAGCGCGCACAGCGCCTTCGATCATCGTCTCCAGTTCCAGGCCGGGCGCGGAGGCAAACTCCACCGTCAGG
Source organism: Bacillota bacterium (assembly GCA_023391725.1). GTDB lineage: Bacteria > Bacillota > Clostridia > Christensenellales > Aristaeellaceae > JAEWAH01. The sequence goes on from JAEWAH010000323.1 coordinate 12,199, forward strand.
CACTGGAGGGTAAACTGCACATCCGCTTTTTCCACCCCGGGCAACGCCCCTACCGCCTGGCCTATCTTCATGGCGCAGTGGGCACATCCCAGATCCTTCAGCCTGTAGCTTCTGACCATAGGCTTCCCGCTTTCTTTCCCGGGCTGCTTCCGGGAATACAATATATGAGCAATCGCTCACATGTATTATATGTGCGACTGCTCATATGTGTCAAGAGACATCTATTATTTATTTCGACGAATACCCCTGCGTTCGGGAAGAAAAAGGACTACTCTTCCTTTTCCATCTCTTCCAGGATCATCGGCGCCATGCCAAGCGCGTCCTCTACCGGCAGGCTAAAGGAAATACCGTGGCCTTCGGTGGATAACCCCACATCCTTGCAGATCTCCTGCATCACGGCCTGCTTTTGCTCCTTGCGCACCAGAATGAGGACGACTTCCTTCTCCGGCTGGATGGTCAGGCCAAAGAACTTTTCCGCCTCCTCGCGTCCGGCTCCCCGGGCGTTCAGCACCGTGCCGCCCCGGGCCCCCGCCCGGCTGGCAGCGCTCATGGCCTGGTCGGCAAACCCGCGATTCACAACGGTGATCACCAGGCTGTGAGCATGATTGTCCATTTCGTTCACCTCGTACTTTGAAGCTTCATCCCGCTCTGTTCTTGGCTGTTCCGTTCCAGTCAGATATTTCAATGTCTGCACGCCGCCCACGCTGCCAATAGGCACAGTGAAGGCGATCCCCCGGCCAGGCCCGTCCAGCTGCATGGCCTTCATCAGCCTGCGCAGCGCCCTAATACCGCCTTCCTCAGGCAGGGTATTGAGCACGATATCCTTTTCCGTTTCCCCCAGGCCCAAGTAATTCAGGATGGCCTTGCGAGCCGTCCCCCTGCCCAATAAGATGGTATGGAAAAGAACGCCTTCCTTCTTCACAAGGTCCACCACGCCCTGGCCTTTTCCTCGGTCCACAATGGTGATGAGCAGCTTCAAAGGCGCATGAAGGCCATTCTTCACGGCGCTTTGCATGGCTTGTTGATTTTCCATTGCGTTCCCTCCTTGTCCCTAGGTTTCATCATATATCAATCTCGATAATGCCTTCGTCATCAATTGGTTCCAGCTGTACTTCCTGTCCCTGCGGCAGGATCGTCTTGCGGGCCTTGCGGGCAAACACCAGCCCCAATACCTGGATGGTGATCAGCGGCGTCATAGCCACCATGGCCACAGTGCCGAACGCATCCCTCAATATATTCCCCCCGGTGGCGGAGGTGACGCCCATGGCAAAGGGCAGAAGAAACGTAGCCGTCATGGGCCCGGAGGCCACGCCGCCGGAGTCAAAGGCGATAGCGGTAAAGATCCTGGGCACAAAAAAGGAAAGGCAGATAGCCAGCAAATAGCCGGGCACAAGGATAAACCAGATGCTCAGGCCCGTCATCGCCCGGACCATGGAAAGGCCCACCGACATGGCCATGCCCGCAGCCAGGCTTCCCATCATGGCCTTTTTGGAGACCGCGCCTCCGGTCAGTTCCTCTACCTGCGCGTTGAGCACATGGACGGCCGGCTCCGCGGAAACAATAAAGTAGCCGATTGCCATGCCCAGGGGGATCAGTATCCATTTATAGGGCAGCGCGGCGATTTTCAGGCCAAGGAAGTTGCCCGCAGGCATGAAGCCCACGTTCACCCCCGTTAGGAACAGCACCAGCCCAAGGTATGTATATAGGACGCCCACCCCCATGCGGGCAAGCTTCCCCAGGGGCAGCTTCAAATACCGCACTTGGAAAAACAGGAAGACCAGTACGATGGGGCACAGGGCAATGGCCACATCCCTCAAGTAAAAGGGAAGCGCCTCGCCAAAGAGCCTGAGCATCTGGGTGGTTGTCTCGGGGTTGTGGGCGATGGATTCCGTCACCGCCTCCGGCTGGGCGGGGTAAGAAAGGCCCATCAGCGTTACCGCCAGGATCGGGCCAATGGAGCACAGCGCCACCAAGCCAAAAGAGTCGTCCCGGCCGTTCTTCCCTGTTTCCACGCCCGCCACGCCAATGCCCAGCGCCAGGATAAACGGCACGGTGATAGGCCCGGTGGTCACCCCGCCGGAGTCGAAGGCAACCGCCAGATAATCGGGGTTGGCGAAGGCCGCCAGGGCGAAGACGACCAGATAAAAGACGATGAGCAATATCTTTAAAGAAATCTGGAACACGATGCGGATCATCGCAATCACCAGAAACAGGCCTACCCCGATGGCTACCGAGCCCACGATCACCGCGTCGGGCACGGCGGGTACCTGCCGGGCCAGCACGGCCAAATCAGGCTCTGCCACGGTGATGAGTACACCCATCACTAATGCGGACAAAATCATGAGGTAAAGTCTGCGCCGCCTGGTGAGATATGCGCCCATGTGCTCCCCCATGGGCATCATGGCCATATCGGCCCCCAAAGTAAAAAGCCCCATACCGAAGATCAGCATCAGCGCGCCCATCAAGAAAAGCCCCAGCACCCCCATTTGCATAGGGGAAATGGTGAAGGCGAGCAGCAGCACGATCACGGTAATGGGCAAAACGGAAGAAAGGGATTCCCGGACTTTCAAAGCCAGCCTTTTTCGCAACGTGTGTCCTCCTTTCGTCGAAAACGCCGCTTGTGCGGCACTCTCAATCATTCAGGCGGAAAAAGGAACCCGTTTTTTTGAGCATAACATGCATCTTTAAAAATGGCAAGCGTCTGTGCCCAAATAGGGAAATTTTGTGCATTCTGCGCAAATTGGAGCTACTCTTGCCTGAGACTGTTACATATGTTATACTCAATGGAAATCATAGGATTTTTCCAGGGGGAATGAATGAAAGCAGCCACGAAGCGGAACCTGAATATCGCCTTTATTCTGGGCACGCTGGTGCTGATTCTTGTGATCGGCATCAAAAACAATGAGCTTACGAATATCGGGAAGGCGCTTGCAAATCTCTCCCCCTGGTGGCTGCTGGCCTGTCCTGTGGGGTGGCTTGGCAACCTGGCGTTTGAAAGCCTTTCCCTTCAGTATTTTCTTTTGAAGCAGGGCTACCGCATCACTTTTATGTACGCCGTATTCGTATCCATCATGGGCCTTTATTATTCCAACATCACCCCCGGAGCCAGCGGCGGGCAGCCCATGCAGGTCTATTACCTGAAAAAGCGGGAAGTGCCCATTGGCGTGAGCACCTCCATACTGACGGTGAAATACTTCTGCTTTCAGTTTATGCTCCTGGCCATGGGCGGACTCGTCTGGCTTCTCCAACCTAATTTTGTTTCCGATCAGCTGTGGGGAGCGAAGGTGTTCCTGGTGGCCGGGTACCTGTTCAACTCCCTTACCGTGAGCCTGGTACTGTTTATGGTGATCAACAAAAGGATCGTGCGCTTTTTGATGGGGCTGGTGGTCAAGCTCCTGGCGCTCTTGCACATCATCAAGGACCCGATCCAGACCATGGCCAAGTGGGAGGGCATCCTCACCACGTTCCATTCCAGCGTGATGCTCATCCGCAAGCATCCCAAGGAGCTGCTGGTGCAGCTTGTGTTAAACGGGCTTCAAATTCTTTCTTTCATGTTGGTGACGGTATGCGTCTACCGCGCGCTGCATTTGACCGGCACGCCCATTTTCCAAGTCGTCACCATGTCGATTTTGCTCTACATCAGCGCTTCCTATACGCCCCTGCCCGGTGCCTCCGGTGCGCAGGAGGGCGGCTTCATGATCTTTTTGAAGAACATTTTCCCCGCGGACAAGATCTTCCCCGCGCTGCTGCTCTGGCGGTTCTCTACCTTCTACCTGTCGCTTGTGGTAGGGGCGGGGACGACCGTCATCCGGACCACCAGGGGTATCGTCAAGACGCAGGAGAAAGCGCCGGAGGAGCAGAAGCAGAATTGAACGGCATCAAAGCAGGCGCGCCCTCAAGATAAGAGACGCGCCTGTTTAGAAGTTACAAAGAACCATCCTGAGTTCCAAAGCCCCTTCCGTACGGAAGGGGCTTTTTGATTCTGCCAGGCAGAGTAAGAGCCTACTCCTCGTCAAAGATGCATTTGGGCTCCCCCTGCTCTACTTGAGGTCCCAGGTGCTTTTTCAAAAGCGGAATGTCCATGACGCCCAAATCCCCATCCTTCCGGCTGCGGACAGAAAACGAGCCGCTTGCGGCTTCCCTGTCGCCAACAATGAGCATATAGGGGATTTTCTCAAGCTGAAAACGCTTGATCTTGCTTCGCATATTGACGCTATCGCAGTTTGTGCTGACGCGGAAACCTTGTGCCGTAAGCTCCCTTGACAAATGTTTGGCGTACTGGTTATGAGCTTCCTGAACCGGCACAATGCCCAATTGTTTGGGAGCAAGCCAAAAGGGAAAATCCCCCTTGTAATGCTCGATCAAAAGCGCCATAAACCGTTCCAGACTGCCAAACAGCGCCCGGTGGACCATGTACGGCGTATGATGCTGTCCATCGGCGCCCACATAAAACATGTGAAAGCGCTCCGGCAGGTTGAAATCAAACTGGATCGTGCTGCACTGCCATTCCCTGTTCAGTGCATCGAATAGCTTCAGATCGATTTTCGGGCCGTAAAACGCTCCGCCGCCCTCGTCTATCTCATATTCAAGGCCTGCGGATACGACCGCCCTTTTGAGCACATCCGTTGCCATCTCCCAGTCTTTTATATCGCCGACGAACTTACGTTCCGGCTTTGTGGAGATATACGCTTGGAATTTTTCAAGCCCGAAGGAGCGCAGCATGTACAAGGAGAATTTCAGCGCATCCGTGACTTCTTTTTCTATCTGCCCGGGGGTGCAGATGATATGCGCGTCATCCTGTGTAAAGCCCCTTACCCTTGTGAGACCGTTTAATGTGCCTGAGAGCTCATACCTGTACACGGTCCCGTATTCCGCATACTTTACGGGCAGGTCGCGGTAGGAGTGTATTTCACTGTTGTAGATGTTTATGTGAAACGGACAGTTCATGGGTTTGAGGTAATACTCCTCCTGATCGATGGTCATCGGGCTGTACATGGAATCCTTGTAAAAGTCAAGATGCCCCGATGTCTTCCAAAGCTCCGCCCTGCCGATGTGCGGCGTATATACCCATTCATATCCGTTGAGGATGTGTGCCTTCTGCCCGAAGCTTTCCACCAGATACCGTATCATGGCCCCCTTGGGGTGCCACAGGATCAGCCCCTGCCCAATCTCGCTGGAGCTTGAAAACAGCTTGAGTTCGCTGCCAAGCATTTTATGATCACGCTTGGATGCCTCCGCAACGAAGTCTTTGTGCGCTTCAAGAGCGTCCGCCGTCGCAAAAGCAGTCACGTAGATGCGCTGCAGCATACAGTTTTGGGCGTTTCCATCCTCATATACCCCCGAGAAGGAACTCAGCTCAAAAGCGCAGTCAATATCAGATGCCGTCATCTTTGAGGCTATCTGTGCAAAGACCTCGGGTGTAAGCGGGGGAATATCAAAATCGCAGAAGAATCCCTCATCGCTTTCCTTGTACGCAATGCACGCCGCATGGCCAAAATGCTGCTGTACAGCTTCCAACAGTCTGCCGGCCAAGAGTTTCTTATAGTCTTCCATGGTGATGCCTCCTCATTTCATTTTGGAATTTTGAAACGAAGAGGACGTGGTAAGCCGCTCCTTGGAACAGAGCATGATCATTCCATTTGTCATCGGAGCAAACACCCCCTTTCAAAAACAAAAACCTTGCACACAACTGCTCGTGATGCAAGGTTTCTTATCGTATATCCTTGCAGCCGTACGACCTAAAGGGCCTCCCCTTGGCGCTGGCTGCAAAAGCGGCTAACGTCAAAAGTGGCCCGGGCCAGTAGTAGTGGCTGCAAAACCGGAATGCAACATAACCGACACCTCAAACTTTTTGATAATCATACCAGATGGCAATGGCAGTGTCAACCATGTTAATGTTACTGCACAGCCTTGATATTCCCTACTCCCAGAAGCTTCTCCAGCTCCTGCTGCACGGGCTTGTCCACGTCACACCACAGTGGGCTGGAGGTGACGTGACAGAGCATAGGGGATGGTCAGCACAAGTTCAGCATAGGGGACGGTTCTCTGTGTTTCTCTTAGCCTTTTCCCAAGCCAACAAAAGCACAATCACAAGCTCGCCTTTGAAACTCACCAAAAAGGTGGGTTCGAGTCCCATCTTCTCTACCATGAATACACGAATGAGCTCACAGGCGGCATTTTGACCTTCACGGTTGGCAGGTAAGTGCCTCAGGAAACTCCACAATACGCGAGTCTCCCAAGACCCCATGCAATCTTCTAATGATGCACCCAGCTAAGGCAACGAAAAATCAAACCCCAACCGGATTTCGCAATGGCTTACATCCTTGCATCCTCAGCAATTTGGAAATAAATTGAATGTGTAAACTGATGGTTGTTTGGTCAAACTTCTATTGATGCGACTATTAATTAACAGGAGAATTTGGCATGGGAGTCTACAGGGCAAGAAAGCGCAGTTTGCATGCTAAACTCATTTTTAATCCCAATGCCGGTGCAGCCGATGAAGCAACTAAGAAATTCATGGAAGTAGCTGAAGAGTTACAGGCTACAAATATTCAAACAGAACCTTATTTAATGGAACCAAACTGTGATTTGCCCAAAGTCATACATGAGGCTATTGGACAAGGAATTCGTTTGTTTATAACTTGTGGAGGCGACGGTACTGTTTCTTCCGTTGCTAAAGAATTGATAGGGACAAATGCAATCCTTGGCATTATTCCTACCGGCACTCAGAATAATATTGCATATAGTCTAGGAATTTCAACAGATATCGCATCATCAGCTGCTATTATCGCAACCGGCCAACACAAGAAAATCGATGTTTGTAATTGTACTTGCGACAATCAAATTACTCATTGCATAGAAGTTTGCTCGGTTGGTCTATTTTCATCTATATTTCCATCTTCAGATGATATTTTACACGGTGATTTAACACGGATTGGTGATTTTATAGCTACTATAACAACTACTCAACCATCTGAAATACAAATATTGTTAGATAATGAAATAGAGTTTAATTTTACCGGTCATGTGGTATTGATCTCCAA
>JAEWAH010000007.1 GCA_023391725.1 Bacillota bacterium
GCTGTACACTCCAAGCGCAGGCTGTCGCTGACTCTAAACGGCCTTTCCCGGGGGTTGATGCTGCTGATCCCAATCTTAATAACCCTGGGAGTGAGCGGCCACGCCATGCTCGTCGCCTTTTTCTTAATCATGTTCGTGTTCTTTATCTGTCAGCCTGTTACCGGCATCTCCTGGAACTACCTGCTGGGCAGCTGCGTCAGCCCCGCCAAACGCGGCCGGCTGCTGGGAACGCTGCTGGGCATATCGGGGATCATCACCTTTTTGGCCAGCAACATCATCAAGGCCATCCGTGCCAATGAGAACCTTACCAATATGGGCCAGTACGCCGCCATCTTCTTCTTGGGCGGCGCCATGATGTTCTGCTCGGTGCTTTTCTTCCTGCCGCTTCGGGAGCAGGGGGAAACCGCCTCCCAAAGGAAGGATCGCAACCCAAAAGCCTATTTGAAAAACCTGATCGCCAGCTTTCATAATAAAGCCTTTGACTGGGCAATCGCCACCAACGTATTTTCCAACATCTCCACCGCCGTCAACACCTTCTTCTTCCTGTTTGCAAAAAACACGCTTCATCTGGATGCCGGCGCCATCTCCAACCTGCTCATCTTTCAAACCCTTGGGCTGATGGTGGGCGGCTTCACCACCGGCAGGATCTCCTCCCGTTTTGGCATCAAGCGCATGCTGACCATGGTGGAATCCACAGGGCTGCTGGTACCCATTCTGGGCCTTACCGCGCTGCGCATGGGCAGCCCCTTTGCGACGGCCGCCGCGGCCGTGTTCTTGATCGGGTTCTCCCGCAGCGGGATGATCGGGTATCAGGCATATATCCTGGAAGTGGTGGAAAAGGAGCGGACGATTTACTACCTTGTATCCAAGAGCATGGCGCTGCTGCCCTTCTCCTTCATGAGCATGCTCATCGGCTTCTATCTTCAGGGGCATCCCTCCACCGGGGTGTTTATCTTCCAGATCGCGGCTTGCCTGCTGGCCATTTTCTTCACCACACGGCTTAAGCTTTCAGTCTACGCTTCCAACAAAACAAAAAAGGGGGAATGATTGTGCGCACAAGGGAATACTGCCTCACTTACGATAAGGCGGCGGAACATTGGAACGACGCGCTTCCCATGGGTAATGGCCGCCTTGGGGCCATGGTGTATGGTCAGGCCGGCATCGACCGCATACAACTGAATGAGGACAGCCTGTGGTACGGCAAATTCATTGACCGCAACAACCTGGCCACAAAGGATAAGCTGCCCCTCATACAAAAAAAGGTCCTGGAAGGCAATATCCAGGAAGCAGAAGACCTGATCGTGCAGTACATGATCGGCGCGCCCAGCACCATGCGGCATTATGAGCCCCTGGGGGAACTGGACATCGCCATCAATCAGCACACACCCTTTGTGATGGGCTGGATCCCCAACAGCGACGGATGTGAAGATTACCACGCCGAGCTTGATATGATGCGGGGCATACAGACAATCACCTACCGCCAAGGCGGGGTACAGTACACGCGTGAGATGTTTGTAAGCTATCCCGACCAGGTGATGTGCATCCGCATCACCGCGGATAAGAAGGGCGCTATCAACCTGGACGCGCAAATGGACCGCTGCCGCATCTTTGACGAGAAGGCCCCGGACCACCGTCGGCCGGGCAAGTTTTCCCGCAGCGGCGGCTGGGCCGGTATGCTGTTGGATGAAAACCACATGATCAACGACACCACGCTTTTAATCAAAGGCCATGCGGCTGAAATCGGCTTTGCCTCCGCGGTGCGCATGGTCACCGACGGGCGGGTGGAAAACCCCTATACCCAGCTTTTGGCCAGGGAAGCCACCACCGTCTGCCTGTATCTGGCCGCCGCCACCGAAAACCGGGAAAGCGATCCGCAGGCCTATGTATTGGACCTCCTTCACAAGGCGGAAAGCCTGGGCTACGAAAAGCTTAAGGAGCGCCATTTGCATGACTTTGAGCCCATGATGCGCCGCTGCGTGCTGGATCTGGGCAAGGTAGTTGAGGGCCCCATCGACCAACGCATTATCCGCCAGCGGGAAGGCGCACAGGATAACGACCTGGCAGTGCTGTACTTTACCTTCGGGCGGTATCTGATGATGGCCGGAGGCCGTGAAAACTCCACGGCGCTGAACTTGCAGGGCATTTGGAACAAGGATTTTGTGCCGCCCTGGGACAGCAAATACACCATCAACATCAACACCCAAATGAACTACTGGCCGGCTGAGGTCTGCAACCTAAGCGAGCTCCATGTCTCCATGTTCGACCTCATACGCCGCATGTGGGAAAAGGGAAAGGACACCGCCCGGGTGATGTATGGCTGCCGAGGCGCCATGTGCCACCACAACACAGACTTGTATGGCGATTGCGCCCCCCAGGATGTGTACATGGCCGCCACGCCCTGGACTACCGGGGGTGTTTGGATGGCGCTGCATTTATGGGAGCATTACCTGTTTACCCTGGATATGGACTTTTTGCGGGAATGGTATCCCATATTGCGGGATTTCGCGCTGTTCTTTGTGGATTTTTTGATCGAGGACCAAAACGGCCATCTCGTCACCTGCCCCTCCGTATCCCCGGAGAACCGCTACAT
>JAEWAH010000012.1 GCA_023391725.1 Bacillota bacterium
AAAGATATACGCTTGCCAGCCTTCATTCAAAATGTTAAAAAACTGCAGGATGCCTGTGCTGCCCCGGCTCTGACTCATCACGCAGGTAAAGTCCTGACCATTCTCCTTGACCAGCCGCCAGGCCGGGTCCACGCCCGTCCCGTCCCGAAGATAGGTTTTGTTGGCGCCGTAGACCATGTTGTAGGCCATGTTCACCATGGCTTTTGCCCGGGCGGAGGTGATGTAGCTCTCGATGACATCTCCGTAGATCCAGCGGCCGGACCAGTCCTGCCACTTTTGGGTATCGGGGCTTAGGGGGATGTGGTGGCGGTATTGCCAATCGTAATATTGCAGGCCGTTGATGTGGTACTTGGCAAGCGCCTCGATCTTTTCCCGCGCCGGGGCGTTTTCTGTGAAATCCCACAAGTAGCCGTAGCGGGGGAATCTCGTCCAGACCGAGGAAACATCCACCGCTACCTGACTTTTCTCCAGCACGGCGCCGCTGTCACTTTGCAAGGATGCCTCCAGCAGATAACCCTGAAAGTCCGTTTCCGGAGACTGCCAATCAAAAGCGAAGGAGTTTTGGCCCGCTTCCGCCGTAAAAGGAAGCGTCAGCGAAGGCACCGCGATTTGATCCAGATGACGTGCTGTGACAATGACCGTTCCCGATACCTGGAAGGCTGATTCGAAAATAAGGACCGCCCGGACCGTCTCCCCGGGGGCGTATCTGGCCTTGTCCGTATAAAAATCCGTAATGCGCACCGCCTCTCCTTGTGCCGCGCAGGCGGGGACTCCAAGACCCGGGAGCAGACACAGCGCCAGGAGTAAGCCATAAAGCCTTCTGACCATGCGCGTGATATCCTTTCCTGCCGTCTATTCCATAAATTGGTTCTGCGCGTAACAGACAATTGCTATGAAAAAAATATAGCATAACCTACTGTACATCGCAATAGGTTATGCGCATAACAAACAAAATTCATAAGTCTGCAATGTGCCATTTGTCTGATTGCACCAAAGACGTTCAAACCTTGTTCAGATTGCGTACCGTTTCTCCCTTGACCAGGCGGATGGGGAGGGTGGCTTCCATCGGTGGCTCCGCCTTCTTATCCAGGATGTCCAGCAGCATTTTCACGGCGCGCTCCGCCTTGCGGCCCACATTTTGGTGGATGGTGGTGAGCCGGGGCCGCAGGATGTGGGCCAGCATGTTATCGTCAAACCCAGTCACGGAGATATCGTTAGGAACGCTGTACCCATTATCCATAAGGAAATTCACGGCCTCTGCCGCGTAATAATCGGAGGTGAATACCCAGGCGGTATCCTTTGCGCCAATGCGGGGGAGCATTTTGCGAAAATCCTCCCGGCGCAGCTTGCGGTCTTTGGAAATCTGGATGTAGGAATCTTCCGTCCAGGGGACTCCGCACCGGTTCAGGGCATCCTGATGCCCGGCCAGGCGGTGGGCGTCCACGCCGTAAAGCACGGGCTGGTCTCCCACGTAGGCGATACGCCGGTGGCCGTTTTTGATCAGGTACTCGGCCATCATCCGGCCGCCCCCGAAATCGTCCAGCCCCACGTTGTTATAGCGCTCGCCTTCGTCAAAATAGCAATCGATGAAAACCACGGGCCGCTGGGCGATAGCCATCAGCGCCCGGCACTGGTCCGCCTGCAATCCCATGATGATGAGGCCGATGGTGTTCCAGGTCTGGGCAATATGGTTGATCTCCTGGGCGTTTTGCGCGGCGTAAAGCATGGTAAAGAACCGGCGCGTGCGGATCTCGTTTTCCAGCGATCCAATGAGTTCGCTCACAAAGGGGTCTTGCAGGGCCAGCTTTTCTTCCCGGTTGGGGTAGTTTGTGATGACGCCGATGATCTCCGAATCGCCCTTGGCCAGCATCCGGGCGCCCATGTTGGGGATGTAATGATACTCCTCCAGCCGCTTGCGGATGAGCTGGGCCATTTCCGGAGACATCTTGTCAAGATGCCCGTGAATCACGTTGGACACCGTGGCGGTGCTCACGTTCAGGCTTTCGGCGATCTCTTTGATGGTGATCAAATCATCACCCCCTAAGGCGTATTCTGCCGCCATTATACCATACAAACAAACAAATGTGGCCTTGCGTTCCCGAATGTGCTACAATCAGCCAAGGCGGGAGGTCATGTGCATGAAGGCAGGCAAACAGCCCATCATCCGGGAATCCTTCGCTATGCCTTTTGGCGGCGGGAAGATTTTTTTCTCGGAGCTGGATGGGCTTGGAGAAAACAAGACGCTGGTGATGGACAAGTTTGAGCGGGACATGAAAACGCTGAAAAAGCCCTCCGCCACTTCCCTGGCAGGGCTCCACGTAAAGGACACCGCCATCGACAGGGAGATGGCGCAAAGCATGCTGCATGGCTTGAACGGGGAAGGGCAGCATTTGAAAAAGGTGGCGGTGGTGGGGCTCGCCTTTTGGAACAGGCTTCTTTGGCGTCGCCTTAAGCGCGCCATGGATCCGCCTGCCCGGTTTGTCTGTGGGTTTTTTGAGGATTTTGAAAAGGCGAAGATATGGTTAGTCAAGTAACGCGAAAAGCCCGCTGGGGATATATCCCCGGCGGGCTTTTCAGTTAAGATAATGCTGTTATCAGCTGTTGGCAAACCGCTTGCCAAAGGCTTTGCAATCGGCGATACCTTTTGTATCAGGGGCCTCGTTCAATATCAGGCCTTTTTCAAAGAGGGCCGCGCCCGCGTCGGCGGCGCGCTTTTCCCACTCCCGCATCCATTCCCCGTCCCCCCAGCCGTAGGAGCCGAAGAGCGCCAGTTTCTTGCCGGAAAGATGTGGTTCAAGCTCCGCAAAAAAAGGCTCGAATTCGCTTTCCTCCAGCACTTCCGCGCCCATGGCGGGGCAGCCCAAAAGGATGCTGCCATAGCCCGCCGCCTGTTGCGCGGTTGTATCGGATACATTGAAAACATCTACCTCGGCACCCGCAGCCTGCACACCTAAAGCGATATGTTCCGCCATCTCTTGCGTATTTCCCGTGCCGCTCCAGTAAACGAGGACAGATTTTACCATGAGACTGCTCCTTTTCGTAGGAAGATCGTTCGGGATGAAATTATCCCAGTGCGACATCCAGTATCATCATTATGAGAAATCCCGCGATTACGCCCAGCGTGCCCCAGTTGGAATGCTCGCCTTCATGGGAGCCAGGGATCAGTTCATCCGCCACCACGTAGATCATGGCGCCGGCGGCAAAGGCCAGAAGCCAGGGCATTAGCGGCTCCACACCTCCGGCCACCCACACCGTGATCACGCCGAAAATGGGCTCCACCACGCCGGACAGCGCACCGAACCAGAACGCCCGGGGCCGGCTCATACCCTCCTGACGCAGCGGCAGGGAAATGGCCGCGCCTTCGGGGAAGTTTTGGATGCCGATACCTATGGCCAGCGCCATGGCCGCAAGCGGGGTCGTGCTGGTTCCCTGATGAGCGGCCAGCGCGAAGGCCAAGCCCACCGCCATCCCCTCGGGAATGTTGTGCAGCGTCACGGCGGAGAACAAAAGTGTGGTACGCTTCATCCCCGTGGGCCGTCCCTCCGCATGCTCGCTGCCGGCGTGAAGGTGGGGCATCAGTGTATCCAGCGCCAGCAGGAAGCCCGCGCCGATCAAAAAGCCAAGCGCCGGGGGGATCCAGGCGATCTGCCCTTTTTGTTTTACCATGTCGATGGCGGGGATGAGCAGCGACCAGATGGAGGCCGCGATCATCACGCCGGAGGCAAAGCCCAGGAAAAAACGTTCCAGCTTGTTGCTGATACGGTTGCGGAAAAAGAAAACAAGTGCCGCGCCAGAACAAGTCAATAAGAAAGTGAAACCCGTACCCAACATCGCACCCAACGTGGGGCTTAACCCTGCCATGCGTTTTCCTCCTTGATAGCGCAGCACGCGTTTTTTTTGTACACCAAAAAGAGAGAAGTGAATCTGCCCCAACCCATGTTTGCGGAAGTTTTGACGATTTCATCTTTTCAAAAGAAGGGGATCACGGGTCTTGCAGCCCTATGATACGGGGTATGGGGGATTCTGTCAATGATAAGGGGTTTTGTTTGCTTCCCACCAGCATGGGGATTCTCAAGGGATAAAGCCCCTTGAGTGGGGGTCCCGGGGGCAGAGCCCCGGTTGGTTTACAACACTGTTACACACTGCCTGTCTCACTTATGTTACAATAGGCATATATGGGAGGAAGTGGGATTGTGGCGCGAGTACTGATCGTGGACGACGAGGCGGCTATTCGGGAGCTGCTTTTCATGCATCTATGCCTGGTGGGTCATACGTGCCTCATGGCGGAGGATGCGCAAGGGGCGGAAGCGCAGCTGCAAAAAGGGGCGGACATCGCCCTCGTCGATATCATGCTTCCGGACCGGGACGGGTTCTCCCTGGCGGGGAATTGCCTGGAGCAAAAGGTGCCGGTGATCTTCCTTACGGCTAAGACCGCAGTCAGCGACCGGGTGCGAGGGCTGACCATGGGCGCGGACGATTATATATTGAAACCCTTTGAGCCGGCGGAGGTGCTGGCCCGGATCGACGCGGTGCTGCGCCGTGTGGGCAGGCAGGAGGAAACGTACCAGGACGCGCGGCTGAAGGTGCACTTTGGGGCGCGCAAGGCCTGGTACGACGGGGAAGAGCTGGTGCTCACCGCCCAGGAGTTTGATCTATTAAGGACGCTGGTGAGCCAGCGGCATATCGCGCTTAGCCGGGAGCAGCTTTTGCGCATGGCCTGGGGATATGACTACGCGGGGGAGACGCGGACAGTGGATGTGCACATCCAGCGCCTGCGGCGAAAATTGGACGCTGACGCGATCCAGACGGTATACAAGTTTGGCTACCGGTACGAGCCGGGAAGGGGGGAGCCGGCATGAGGCTGCGCCACCGGCTTTTTTTATGGATGCTGGCGGTATTTTTGCTGCTGCTCAATGCGGCGGCCGGGCTGCTCATTACCAGCAGCTTCAAGTTCGCCCTGGAGACGGAGAAGAGCCGCGCGTTGACGGAGGCAGCCATCATCGCCTCTTCGGTGTATCAAAAGGCAAAAGACCTGGAATTGCAGCCGCTTAGGGATGAGATGGCGCGGCAGGCTTCCTTCTTTGAGGCCCAGGGGGTCAAGCTTACCATGCTGCAGGATGGCCGAACGCTGGAGGGCGCGGAGCCTGAATATCCGAAGCTGATGCCCAATTCCGGCGCAAGGCTTTGGCAGGTGAAGGATAGAAGCCTCAAGGTGGCCCAAAGGCTTGATGACAAGCTGACGCTGATCTATGAAAGGGATGTCAGCGGCCTGTACGATAACCGGGACAGGCTGCTTCAATTGACCCTGGTGTTGTGCGTTTCGGGGTCAGTGCTGATTTTGCTTTGCGCTATGCTCATCGCAAGGCTTTTGATGCGCCCGCTACGCAGGCTGCAGACAGCTGCCATGAAGATTGCCGCTGGGGAGTACGGCGTATCGCTGCCCACAAAGGGACAGGACGAGACGGCGGAGCTGGCCAGGCATTTTGAGGTTATGGAAAAAGCGGTAAGGGAGCGGGAGGCGGAGCTTTCCGAACAGGCATAGCGCAAGCAGCTTTTTATCGATAGCCTGGCTCACGAGATGCGAACACCGCTGACCGCCGTGATGGGCTATGCCCGCTACTTGCAAAGCGTGGATGCGGGGGAAGAGGAACGCCATAAGGCGCTGGACTATATCGCCCGGGAGGCGGGGCGGCTGAAAAACCTGGATGAGACGCTGATGGCCCTCACCCGCATCACCCATGACGGCGTGGAAAAGGAACCAGTAGAGATAAAAAGCCTGCTGGAGGAAGCTGCCCACCGGGCTCAGCCCATGTATGAGGCCAAGGGCGTGAACCTTCAAATTGAAACAGAGGAAGGGGCCTGGCAGGGAGATGAGGCGCTGCTGCTCCTGGCTGTGGCGAACCTTTTGCATAACGCGCTGACCGCCAGTTCCCCCGGCATGACGGTGAAGCTTCGGGGCACGCCGGAGGAACTTTCCGTTGCGGATACGGGCATGGGCATGACAAGGGAGCAATTGGAGCGGGCCTGCGAGCCGTTTTACAAGGCGGATAAGGCCCGCACCCGCAAGGCCGGGGGCGCTGGGCTGGGGCTGACGCTGGTCAAGCGCGCCGCTGCGGCCCACGGGGCGGAACTCACGCTGGATTCCACACCCGGGGAAGGCACCACGGCGAAGATTAGCTTTAACCACTTTGTTACAACCGCGTGAACACTCCGAAACGCACCTGCTGATACAATCAGGCTAGGAATACCAGGCAAAGGGAGTGAAAGCGTGAGGATCAAACAAGGCGGCTGGGTGCTGCTCGCCGCCCTCCTGCTAGTGGTGGCAAGCCTTGCGGGGCTTAACGCCTATGTGTTGGCGGAGGGCGAGACAGGTGTGCAGACGGTATCCCAGGCGGGGCTGCCTAAAGAGGATAGCGCCGTGGACATCGTTTGGGAGACGTATGATAACTACTACGTCGACATGCCCCAGTACCTGGAGGACTACATAGGTTACGGGTTGACCAAAGGGGAGAAGAAGCGGCTTGCCGCCCTGAAGGAAGCCTTCTCGGCGGGAACGCGCCCCGAAGGGAAACTGCCAAGCATGCCGGAAGAGACGGGCTTTGCCGTGGTGCCCCTGGATCCCGCAAGTTTTGCGGGCGTAGAGGAATATTACTTTCTGCCCAAACGGGAGCTTACGGACGAGGAGCTTTTGCAGCTTATCGCCTACGGGGAGGGAAAGGGGACCCCTTTCACGGCAGACATCCTGACGGTCAAAAACTGCATGCGGGGCAGCACGGCGGGCATCAATCGTTTCCTTTCCGCAGGGGAGAACGAGCGGGCTGACATTCTTTTCAAGCGCTTTTATCAAGAAGGTCTTCTACCCGAATCCTCGGATACAGCGATGGTTACGCTGCCCATTTCCGGTGTCACAAATATCCCGCTGAACCGAGATAGGGGCGACGATCTGGACAGCTTCACCTTTCTCCCCATCAGGGCGCTCACGGATCAGGAGATTCTGGCTGCGCTTTCCCGGAGCGTGGCCAAAGGTTATTACCTGGCCCTGGCGCAGGAAGGCCTCGACATTAAGAAGGATATGGCCCAGGCGCGCAATCTGCTGGAGGATGTGCTGGGGATGCCCCTCGCTGTCGAGGAAGATCAGATGTATTACTCGCCGGGCGAAACCACGGGCAGCGTACTTTTTCGTGCCATTTACACAAGGCCCAAAATCAATGGCCGTCAGATCGCATACAGCATTACCTTGGACATTGCCACCGGACAATGCATGGCGATCAATGAATCGACAGATGATGATAGCTTGTACTATCTGGACTACGACGGCTCTTTGCAATATGGGCCAGGCGCGACTGATCCGCCGATAAGCGACCCGGTTGACGAGCGCCTTGTCGCAAGCGCCAGGGCGGCGGTGGAAAAGCTGACAACGGTGAAACAATCACGGGTGGCGCCCGTGCCGGGATTAACGATAGGCAGTCCATTTGAGAGCGACGCGCATCTGGCGGTATTTATGATGGACGGGAGCTCCTATTTGACGGCGGTGCGGTATTCTGATTTCAAGACCTATGCGCTGGAATATCATCCCGACAGGTAAATGCGCGCGGAGATAATCAGCTTTCACCACTTTGTTACAACCGCATGAATACTCCGAAACGTGCCTGTTGATAAGATGATCTTGCCAACAGGCGAAAGGAGAAAGCGTATGGAAACCAAAAAGAACATCCGGCAAAGCGGCGCGGTGCTGCTCATCGCCCTCATGCTGACGGCGTTCACCATGTCCGGGCTGAACGCCTTCGTGCTGGCGGAGGACGCGCAAACGAATGTCCAGGTGGCTGCCCAGGCTGATCTGCCCAAGGACACCGCCGTGGACATCGTCTGGGAAACGTACGATAACTACCCCAACGATAGCTATCAAGATCTGGAGAACGGCTTTCAGGGCCATGGGCTGACCCAGAAAGAGAAGGAACGTCTCACAGCATTGAAGGAAGCCTTCGCGGCTGGGACACGGCCTAAGGGAAGGGTATCCTGCGTGGCGCATGACACGGGCTTTGCCGTAGTGGCATTGAACCCTGCGGATTTTGCGGGCATGGCGGAGTATTTCTTCCTACCTAACCGCGAGCTTACGGATGAGGAGCTCTTGGAGCTCATCGCCTACGGGGAGGAAAACGGGCGGCCTTTCACCAGAGAAACCCTTTCCGTAAAAAACTGCATGCGGGGAGGAGCGGTGGAAGTGAACCGCATGCGCTCTGCGGGAGAGGAGGCAAGGCGGACCATCCTTTTCAAGCGTTTTACCCAGGAGGGCCTGCGTGCCGAAGGCCAGATTCCAGTGGCGGATGTATTCTCACCAATCTCCGGCATTGCAGATGTCCGTTTGAATACGGACGGACATAATGGCTTGGACAGCTTCCGTTTCTATCCTATCCGCGAAGTCACGGACGAGGAAATCCTTCTCGACCTTTACGCGAACAGCAACGGTTATTATCTGGATCCCGTTAAGGAAGGTCTCGACCTGGCGGCGGATACGGCCAAGGCTCGCAAACTCATAGAGGAAGTGCAGGGGATGCCTCTTGCCACGGATGCGAGCCGGCTGTGCTACATCCGGGGCGAAACCGAGGGGAGCGCGATCCTGGAGGCCACTTTCGATACGCCCAAGATCAATGGCAGGGAGACCTCCTACTGGGTCGAGCTGGATGTGAAGAGCGGGCAATGCAAATCAATTGGTGAAACGACGATGGATGATTCCTTGTACTATCTGGATACGGACGGCACATATCAAATAAAAGAACTCGAACCCGTGAAAGGAAACATGAACGACGAGCGCTTGGCCCAAAACGCCCTGGAAATGGTTGCCAAGGTGACTTCGGTCAAGGCAATAAAGGTGGATCCCATCACCGATACAAGCATTGGCAATACCCACGACAGCGGTGCTATCCTGGCGGTCAGAATGGAGGATGGCTCCGCGTGGGAGGCGGCAGTGCGGTATTCCGACTTCAAAGTCTGCAGCCTGTACTATTACTCCGACGGGAAGATACCGTTTGAATGCACTCCGAACTTTTAACACTCCGAAACACTAACATGAAAAACGCGGGCGGCCTATGGCCGCCCGCGCTTTGTTACCATGGAATCATTTCGCCTTCATCAGTTTCAAAATCCGGGGCGCAGCCAGTGCGGCCACCACCAGGCAGATGGAGGCATCCACCAGCACAAAGTAATTGTAGCCGATGCTGTATGGCCACAAAGCCATGCCCGCCTCTTGGGCGTAATTGGCGAAGAACAGAACGCCGCTGAGAACGTGGCATGCCATTCTTAACAGGGCCGTCACGCCTATGCCCACATACAGCATGGCCTTTTTTTCACTCTTTGCGAACAGGCCGACCAAGCCCATCATGCCAAAGGCAAGGGGATAATCCAGCCAGAACTGCCAGAATCCCACGATATAGGGGTCCTGAACGGCTTGTAAAAGCCCATAGGCGAGGGATGCCACCAGACCCGGGCCTACGCCGAAAGCGTAGGAGAACAGCATCAGGGGAAGCATACTGGCGGGAGTGATAGTACCTCCCTGCGGCATCCGCCACAAACGGATATAGGAAAGAGCAAAAGCAAGCGCGATGGACAGCGCCGCATAAGCCAGTAGCTTTGGTGTCCATTGTGTTTTTTGACGGGCAATGATCATGAGCCCGACCCCAATCAGGACAAGGATCCCCAATCCGATCCAAGTGATGGTGGAGATTCCCCCAAACTTTTCAAAGGCTGTCTGCAGCCAGCTGGGTTCCGGTGTGGCCGCGGATTCCCCTTCGGCCAGGGCAGAAGAAAATAACAGGTTCCACATGATAGAATCCTCCCTTTCTTGCGCATCCATCAAGAAAAACAAAACCCGCGTATCGTATACGCGGGAAACAGAGGCCGCCTTCCCTTTCCAAAAAGAAAGTTCAGGCTGGACGCAGGGGAACCCCCAACGCCCTCCGCTTCCCTACGGTAGGATT
>JAEWAH010000054.1 GCA_023391725.1 Bacillota bacterium
ATTGTACACCGTATCAATGGCATTCGTAGCGCCGACCTCGTCCTCCGACGCAACGCCCAGCACATCCGGAAGCGTTACGATGCCGCCCGCGCCATCCCCATGCCTGGAAAAAACGTTGGCCGTGATCGTCTGGGCAGCGGCGGCCCCCATGAACTGCTCCTGGGTTAGGAGTACACTGAAAAAGTCCTCCGTGTTGGCGGTAACCTGATAATTGATATTCAGATAGCCCGGGACACCTGTATCCGTGCCCTCACCGGCCTCTTCAAAAAGGAAGGGCGCGGTGATCCCCGTCAACTCCTCCAGCGCGTCGTCATAAAAGGCGTTGATGCTGTTGTCAGAATCTTGCTGGGCCACAACTTGCGGATAGGCGTACGTTAAAAGAAAACGGGCGTTATCCTCCGTGCTGCCTTCCGGATAGGCCGTCTCCCCTGCAAGAGGCTGTGAAAGCGCAAGGCCTTCCCCCATGGCGGACGTGACAAGGCTTACACAGAGCAGGACAAGTACAGCAAAAAAAACAATGCTTCTTCTTTTCATAGTGAATCCCTCCCCGGGCTTCCTGCCCAAAACAACTTGGGAAGTCAAAGTACCAGATAACCCTTCCTTCAACTAACGCTGCATCCACAGAAAAGCATCCTTAATAAACGCTGGTCTACTTGGCGATCCGGTATTCAGATGCGCGAATTGCCGCGATATTCCCCTCGCCCACCGCCTTGGCGATTTGCAGTGGCTGCCCTGTGCAATCCCCGGCGGCATATACCCCCGGCAGATTCGTCTCCATGAACCTATTCACGGGAATGAATGCCCCCTGGGTCTCAAGCCCCGGCAGCAATTGATCCAGCGCCACCGCCGGGCGGAACACGAACACGCCGGCCGCCTCGTGGGCGCCCTTGTCGGTTTTCACCCGAAGGCCGCTATCTTCCCCCAAAATTTGAAGCGGCTTTTCTTTGAGCATTGTCACCCTTGTATCCAGCCCTGCGGCGTCATGTTTTTTGAGCGGGAAGTATAGAATTTCCGAAGCCAGTTCCGCCAGGAAATTTGCCTCGTGGAGGCCCTGTTCGCCGCTGGAAAGTACCGCTACTTTTTTGCCGCGGTAAAACATTCCGTCGCAGGTGCCGCAATAGCTGACCCCTTTGCCCAGGTATTCCATTTCTCCGGGCAGGGGTTTAGGCCGGGCAGCACCCATGGCCAGGATCACAGTCCTTGCCTCCACAACCTCATTTTCCGCCAGGAGCATGTATGTGCCCCCGTTTGCCATGATCTGCCTGACGACCGCCTTTTGCACTGCCGCGCCCATACCGATGGCCTGGCCTGCAAAGGAATCCAGCAGCTTTTTCCCGCTGACGCCGGGCATCCCTGGGTAGTTTTCCACTTTGTCCGCTTTATTAAGCCAGGTGCTCTCATCCGCAGGGGAAAATACGCATACCGCCTGGTTGCGCATCCTGGCCGTGATGGCCGCAGACCAGCCGGCCGGCCCGCCGCCTACAATTGCAATATCAAGCAAGACGATCGCCTCCTTAAGTTTCCCCCATCAACATAGCAGTATCTTCAGGGGATGTCAATCCTGATTTCGCGCCCGCTCACACAATCTGCCCGCAGGGAACCATCGATATCTTCCCCCAAAAATACACGGCTTGAAAAGGATGGTGAAAAATGTTATTATTCAAAAAAAGCCTTTGCATAATCCTTCGTCTGCCCATCAGACCCTGTTCCCTCTGCTTCGTACTCAGAAGAGCCCCAAATCTTAATAACAGCATCATAGGAGAGATGAAGATGCCAATCATCAACTTGCCGGAAACCTGGACTACCGTGCTGTACCTTCTCTTGTGGCCTGTCTTTCAAATCGCCGCTTCGCTTGTCTGCCTGAAGATGCCGGACAGGTATTTTTCGCCCTTTTCCCTGCCCTACCGTGAGCTTCACTTAGAAAAAAGCGGGCTCCTTTATAACAGGATCCTGATGGTCCGCAAGTGGAAGGACCTGCTCCCAGAAGTGGGCCTGCTGATCTTAAGGGGCGGCCGCAGGAAAAGAGCCCTCCATGATTTCACCAAGACAGGCCTGGAGAAGTTTTTGGTGGAATCCTGCCGCGCCGAATGGGCGCATCTTCTGGCGATCCTTCTGTTCGTGCTGCTAAGCTTCTTCGTGCCGGGGAAAGCGGCGCTTTTCCTTATTGTGTACGGCTTGATGATGAACCTGCCCTGCGTCATCGTGCAGCGGTACAACCGGCCCCGGGTCATAAAGCTCCTTGAAAAGCTTTCATGATCGCCATCTTATAAGATGTATCTACCTGCCATTTGGCACCGGGAAGGCGAAACATTTCATGCCTTCCCCTTTTTTTGTGCCTTTTCTTTTGCCCAAGCCTCGTTTTCTGCAAGCCTGAACTGAACGATCTTTTGAATCAGCAAAAGTGGTATAGGTTTTGTATAAGGAAACTGTATTGCTCCTTTGGATGTTTTGTATTCCTTCAATTCATTTTGGAAAGTTTCGACCCCGCTTGCGCCGGGATAGAGACCCACGTGGTTCTTGAAGGCCGCAAAATGTACCAGGTTTCCCAAATAAAAGAATGTGGGCATCTGCCAGCTGATTTTTTCCTGCGCATTTGGCGCCGCCTCGCGGATGGTTTTCCGGACGGTCTGCAATACCGCCTGGGTCTCGGGCGGGAAGAGGGAGATATACTCGTCTATGGTCGTGTAAGATGCGTTATTGCCTTCCATGGTGCTTCCTCCTGTTTTGTTGTAATGCACAAATGGTTCCAGGTTGTCCATACCCTTTGGGATGCCAGGCTGAAACTTCCTATTGCAATTTGCAGCCGGTATACATATACTGAAATCAGGTAACGTATGAAAAAAGAGTAAAATACTAGAAATGCCCGATTTCCGAATAGGAACCAGGTTCTTTCACATCCCCGCACGATAAGTGCAAGCGTAGAGTTTAGGCGGACATCCTCAGCCTTTCCACCTGCGCTTGACCCGGTAGTAGGTGGAGTAATTTTCAAACCCTGCCTTATAGGCAGCTTCTGCCGCTGGCATCCCCTGGGCCCGGAGCTGTTCGGCATAGGCCACGCGCTTGTTTCGCACGTATTCCATGACAGACCAGCCGGTCTCCCTGGTGAATATGCGGTTGATTTGATTTTTGCTCAGGAAGAACCGCTGGGACAGCATATCCAGCGTGATCTTCTCCGAGAAATAGATATTGATGTGCGAAATGATCTTTTGCGGAAGCGTGATATCCATCTCCGCTGCTTCCCCGGCATCCTTGATGAGTTCGCTATGCATGGCCAGGATCTGTGACAAAAACGCCACCAGCCGCGCATTCATGGCAGCTTGTGATATTTCCTCCGGCAAAGCATTGAGCGCCTTGAAAGCCTTGAACTCATACTGGATGGCATCTGCGTTTTCCAGATAAATGGAGTTGGAATGAAACGGCAACAGGAGCTGCTGCCGCAATTGCTCCGGAAGGAGAACAGGGTCAAAGTGTAAGGTATGGCGCTCGTATTTTTCAGGCGACTTTACGCAGTATTCATGAAAAACACCAGGCGCAATCAGCAGCACGCTATAGGGTTTGGGCTGGTACATGACACCGTCCACCACATAATCCACCGCACCGCTGATAAAGTAATAAAGCTCATACACAGGATGGCAGTGCAGCATCCCGTAGGCCTTGGCATCAAAGGTCATGCTATGGCCTACATGGATATGATTCATGGAAAGCTGTTCTGTCATATAATCATTCTCCCTCGCGTGTCGCTTGTATCATTGTAGCCGGAAATGGTGCCAGATGCAATATACACATTGAAATTTGCAATGTACATTGCACAAAATCGGTCGTAAACTTTTTACAAAGACTAGTTGGGAGAATGAAATATGACGATTGGCGCACAGGCTTACACAGTCCGGGCTTATACCCAAACAGAGCGGGATTTTCGGATCACCATGGGCAGGATCGCGGCCATAGGTTATCGCGCCGTGCAGCTTTCCGCCATCGGCCCCATCGACCCCAAGATTATTCGGGAGATCTGCGATGAAAACGGGCTGGACATCGTGCTTACCCATACCAACCCGGAAAGGGTCTTGACGGATACGGAAGGTGTCATCAAGGAGCACGAAATTCTGGGCTGCGATTACATCGGGCTCGGTTCCATGCCAGACCGCTACCGCAGCGCGGATTGGCTTCCCCAGTTCGCCAAGGATTATTTAACTCCGGCCAAAAAGATACGGGACGCCGGAAAGCTGCTCATGTACCACAACCATAATTTTGAGTGGGAAAAGCTGCCGGATGGCAAGACCATGTGGGAGATCTTGCTTGACTCCATGCCTGCGGAATGCATGGGCGTCACGCTGGATACGTACTGGGTCCAGGCGGCCGGCGCGGATGTATATCACTGGATCGAGGTTCTTCAAGACCGCATTCCCTGCGTACACCTGAAGGATATGGCCGTAAAGGGGTTTGAACAGCGCATGGCCGCGGTCGGCGAAGGAAACATGGATTTCCCCAAGATCCTGGCGCTGCTTGCGCGCCTTGGGAAGACGAAGCACCTGCTGGTGGAGCAGGACAACTGCTATGGCGACAGTCCCTTTGCGTGTTTGAAACGCAGCTATGATTATCTGAAAGGGCTGGGTTATTGATTATGTCCAAGGTCAGGCTTGGGATCATCGGCATCGGAAATATCGGTTCGTCCCACTGTGAGCGCATTATGAACGGCGAAACGCCGGAGATCACCTTGGCCGCCGTAGCAGACCGGAGTGAGGCCCGCAGGGATTGGGCTAAAGCCAACCTGCCCGCGGATACAATGATCTTCACCGAAGGGATTGATTTGATCAAGTCCGGCGTTTGCGATGCCGTCATCGTGGGCACGCCTCATTATCAGCACCCGGAGCTTGTCATCGCTGCCCTTCAAAACGGCCTTCATGCCATGTGCGAAAAGCCGGCGGGCGTATATACCCTTCAAGTCCGCGAAATGATGGCGGAAGCCAAACGTCATCCAGAACTAACCTTTGGCATGATGTTCAACCAGCGCACCAACTGCGTATACCGCAAGATCCATGAAATGATGGAAGCTGGTGAGCTTGGGCAGTTCAAGCGCGTGAACTGGATCATCACCGACTGGTACAGGACGCAGTTTTACTATGATTCCGGCGCTTGGCGCGCCACCTGGGGCGGTGAGGGCGGCGGCGTGCTGCTGAACCAGTGCCCGCACCAATTGGACCTTCTGCAATGGCTGTGCGGCATGCCCAGCCTCGTTACCGCCTTCTGCCACGAGGGCAAATGGCATAACATCGAGGTTGAAGACGATGTGACCGCATACCTTGAATATCCAAACGGCGCCACGGGCGTGTTCGTAACTACAACCGCCGACGCGCCGGGAACCAATCGGCTGGAAATCACCGGGACCCGGGGAAAACTTGTGTGTGAGCACGATACATTGACCTTCCACAGGCTGGATGTGGACGAGCGGGAATGGTGCCTTTCCTGCCGGGAGGGCTTTACAAGGCCGCCCATGACCGTCGTTCCTGTGGAAACGGATGGCGAAAACCCGCAGCACAGCGGTGTTCTGCGCGCATTTGCCGGGCACATCCTTCATGGCACGCCCCTGGTGGCGGACGGGCAAGAAGGCATCAATGGCCTGATGCTCTCCAATGCGATGCACTTGTCCAGCTGGCTGAACAAGGCCGTGTCCCTTCCCTTTGACGAAGAGCTGTTCCTTGCGGAACTCAACAAGCGGCGCGCTGCATCCCGTTTAAAGACCGGAGAAAGCGTTTACGCGGACACCAAGGGGACGTACGGATCCTAAGCGGCATCAAACACAGATGTGTTTTGCATGGTTTGGCCATTTTGCGGCCAAACGCTTTCCTCAACGCTGAACGAGTTTCAGGGAGGCGGTGATAGCGCACTCTCCATAGCGATCCTTTGGAATCTCTGCACAATAAAATAAGACAAGGAGCGAAAAATATGAAGAAACTGGTTTGCCTGATTCTCACGCTAGCACTGCTCATCCCCTCTGCCGCCGTTCTTGCGGAAGGCACCTTTACCTACCCGATGGATGGCAGCCAAACCCTGACCTGGTTCGCCTCCGAAGGTTTCGGTGGAATCAACGATGCGTATGCCAGCCCCATGGATTCCCCCTTCCACAAAGGCTTGAGCGAAATGACCGGCGTCAACATCGAATGGTCAGTCCCCACCGCTGGCACCGCTGCCGGTGAGGCCTTGAACCTGGTGCTGGCCGGCGCAACGCTGCCGGACATCATTTTCGGCCAACTGATGACCGACGCTGCCCGCCATATTGAGGAGGGCACGATCCGCGACCTGACGCCCTACATGGAAAAGTGGGCGCCCAACTATTACGCGTTCCTCAAGAGCAATCCGGCCTATGACAAGGCGATGAAAACGGACGATGGCAAGTACTACGGCTTTGGCTTCTTCCGTGAGGCGGGCGGCTGGAACGACACGTATGAAGGCCCGGTCATCCGTCAGGATTGGCTGGATGCATGCGGCCTGCAAGCGCCCAAGACCATCTCGGATTGGGACAACGTGCTGAAGGTCTTCCATGAAAAGTACAACGCAACCTTCTCCTTTGCCTGGGATCCCCGCTTCCGTGACAGCGGCATCGCCGGCGCTTTCGGCGCCCATGGCATGGCGGGCCAGGCCGGCAGCGGCTACCGCTACTATGTCGATGACAACGGCAAGGTGCAGTTCGACATGGCGCAGGAGAACTGGCTGAACTACATGCTCAAGCTCAACGAGTGGTGGGCGGCTGGCCTGATCGACCAGGACGTGTTCGCCAACAAGGATACCGAGGCCAAGACCAAGGCGTTAAACGGCGTAATGGGTATTTCTTATACCTCCATGGGCCAGCTGTCCAACTGGCGCAAGGAAGCCGCCCAAGCCGGCAACGGCGCCAACTGGGTGGGCCTGCAATACCCCACCGCGGATGACGGCTCCATCGGCATGGTATTTGGCGGCTCGGGCATCGGCACTGTCGTCTCCTGCATCTCCGGCGACTGCCCGGAAGATAAGATCGAAACCGCCATGCGCGTGCTTGACTACGCCTATTCACCCGAAGGCAACCTCTACTGGAACTTTGGTAAGCAGGGTGTTTCCTGGGACTACGACAAGGACGGCAAGCCCGCTTACCTCCCGCTGGTCACTGAGGATCCGGACGGCCTGAACGACGCTATCTCCAAGTACGGCGGCTCCACCTGGAGCGGCAGCTGCATCCAGGCCACCGCGCTGCTCTACATGAAGAACACCCCCGAATCCATTGCCGCTAACGACCTGTGGTACTATCCCAACCAGGCGATCGCCGGCAAGGGCAAGATGCCTTCTGGCGTGACCCTGACCGCGGCGGAAAGCGACGAGATCACCAACATCGAAGCCTCTCTGGGCACCTATGTTCCGGAAATGTCTGCCAAGTTCATCACCGGCGAAGCCACAAAGGCTGACTGGGAGAACTATCTGAAGACACTCAATGACATGGGCCTTGCTCGTGCGCTGGAGATCCGCCAGGCTGCGTATGATCGCTTCATGGCTCGCTAACTGCCAGGGCTGAATCCTGACGGTCCATTGCAAAAGGACGGGGATCGCTTCTTCCTGAGGCGATCCCCAATTCGATACTGTAAACGGAAGGAACGATGTTATGACGAAAGCTCCTGCGGTCGCGGTACGCCCGGCGCATAGGCACGGGTTTTTGCATAGGCTCGCCAGGGATTACAAGCTGAACAAGTACAAGTATCTTTTGATCATACCTGTGCTCATCATATTGGCTCTGTTTGCGTACAAGCCGATGTACGGGCTGATCATTGCGTTCAAAAATTTCCGGCCCAGGCTGGGGATCGAGGGCAGCAAATGGGCCGGATTGCAAAATTTTGAGAATTTTTTTGGAGACGTGTATTTCGGGCGTCTTATGCGCAACACGCTTACCATCAGCCTTCTCAACATTCTGTTTGGCTTTCCCCTGCCGATCATCCTGGCGCTTTTGCTCAATGAGGTGCGTAAAAACAGCTTTAAGCGCACCGTGCAGACCATTACTTATATGCCGTATTTTGTTTCGATGGTTGTCAGCTGCGCGCTGGTACGTGTATACTGCCAAACCAACGGCATCTTTTCCAATATCCTTGTGTCATTCGGAGCGGAACCGCAAAATCTGCTTACCAACCCGCGATATTTTTACCCGATCTATATTATTTCCGACCTGTGGCAATTCGTCGGATGGAATTCGATTATCTATCTGGCCGCACTCTCAGGCATTGATCAGGAGCAGTATGAAGCCGCCCGCATCGACGGAGCAGGGCGCTTCAAGCAGGTGATGCACATCACCTTGCCCGGTTTGATGCCAACGATCACGGTGCTGTTTATCCTGCGCATGGGCAGCGTCCTTAACGTGGGGTTTGAAAAAGTCCTGCTATTATATGC
>JAEWAH010000100.1 GCA_023391725.1 Bacillota bacterium
GCGTACAACGCCTTATCCGCCGGGGCCATGTTCTTGCTCTGCCCGATCACCGCGCAGCCGATGCGCTTTACCTGCCCAATGAATTCCTCCTGCGAAAGCTCTACACGAAAGCCCGGGATGCTCTCCAGTTTATCCAGCGTGCCGCCTGTATGCCCCAAGCCCCGGCCGCTCATTTTGGCCACGGGTACGCCGCAGGCCGCGACCAGGGGGGCCAGCACCAGCGTGGTAGTATCCCCCACTCCGCCGGTGGAATGCTTATCGACCGTCCTCCCGGGGATCGCGCTTAAGTCCGCCATATCCCCGGATCTGGCCATGGCAAGGGTGAGCATGGCCGTCTCCTCCGGCGTCATGCCTTTTAGCCGTATCGCCATCAAAAGTACCGCCAGCTGATAGTCGGGGATGCTCCCCTCCGCCGCGCCCTTTGCAAAAAATCCAATCTCTTCTTCCGACAGGGCATGGCCCCGCTTTTTGCTTTCGATGATCCCGATCATGTCCATATCGTGGTTTCCTTTCAAAAGGGGAATAGGATTATTATACCACGCCCGGGGCGGGGAGTCACCCAATTTGTAGGATGCGGGGGAGAGTTTTTGGGTAGGCGGGGAGGCTTCTTTTGAAAAAGAAACCTCCCCGCACCCCTCCAAGAAAACCTCATCACGGGAAATATAGGAGCCTTTTGTTTGCTCGCTGCATTGATAGCGCAAATATTCTAAGAGGCATGCCCCCGAAGGTCCAGGGTGATCGGAAAGCCCTGGTCGCGCCCGCAGGCGCGAAACTCGAAAATCCGACAAAAATCCTCTTGCCCGCCAGCCCCGCCTGTGTTACAATATTTCCAATCGAATGTGAATTCCGTATCTTTAACTCGGCACAGTGATGCCGGCAAGATATGTGGTGCCCGTGCGGCCAAATGCCGCCGGCAAACGTTGCTTGCCCGCATCCTACGCGGACAGGCTTTTTTGATGTGTAAAAGGGGGGCGTTCCATGCGGTTCAAGGCGCAGCTTGCAGACGAGACGAAGATCCAGCGCACCATTTCCCGCATGGCCCATCAAATTATTGAGTTCCACCGGGATCTTCAAAGCGTATGCCTGGTGGGCATTAAGACGCGCGGCGTGCCCCTGGCCCAGCGGCTCGCCAAGAACATCGCGCTCTTTGAAGGTGTCGAAGTCCCCGTGGGCGAGCTGGACATCACCCTTTACCGGGACGACCTGGCCTCCGACCAGGATCAGCCGATTTTGAACGACACCCGCATCCCCGTCCCCGTCGTCCAAAAGAACATCATCCTGGTGGATGACGTGATCTTTACCGGGCGCACCGCCAGGGCCGCCATGGACGCCGTGATCGCCCTGGGCCGTCCCGCCATGATCCAGCTGGCGGTGCTGGTGGATAGGGGCCACCGGGAGCTGCCCATCCGGGCGGACTATGTGGGGCTGAACCTCCCCACATCAAGAAGCGAGGTAGTGGCTGTGCGCCTCAACGAGACCGATGGCGACGACAGCATCCAGCTTTACGAGAAAACGCCGCAATAAGGCGTCTCGAAATAGTGCCGGTCTCTGTTTCAGAGGAATCGGTGCAAAATCAAGGAGGAATCGTCCATGACATCCAACGCTCCCCACATTGGATACCTGCCAGACGAGCGGCCGCCAGTATGGAAACTGCTTCTGTACGCCCTGCAGCAGGTGGTCGTCATGTTCCCCGCCACCATCGCCGTGGCCCTCATCACCGGGTTCCATGTGTCCACCACCATCTTCGCCAGCGGCCTGGCCACCATCTGCTTCCTCCTGGTCACGGGCCGTCAACTGCCCCTATACTACGGCTCCAGCTTCTCCTATTTGTCCGCCATTATAGCCCTCATGACATCGAAAGAGCTAGCCAACAGCCCCCTCAATGACAAGATTGCCGTAGCCCAGTTCGGCATTATCATGTCCGGCCTTGTGTCCATCGGCGCGGGCTTCCTGGTAAAGGCCGTGGGCAAGGACGTCATTGACAAGATCCTCCCCGCCTCCGTCACAGGCCCCATCGCCATGGCCATCGGCCTTACGCTTGCGGCTACTGCTCTGGGCGACGCAGCGGGCATCCCCGGCAACCCAACGGAAGCCGTGTTCGCCTCCCTGGCCAACAATTGGGCCTGGGTTATCTCCCTGAGCACGCTTTTGTCCACCATCCTTTTCACCGTCTACCTAAAAGGCATCTGGGGTCAGCTTCCCTTGCTCTTTGGCCCCATTGTAGGCTGCGCGGTCGCCTTTGCTGTGCAGTTGATTACGGGCGTGCCTGTTTTCCGCAGCATCCCCGGCGAGGTCCCCACCGGCCTGTTCGCTCTGCCCATTTTCACACTCCCCATCCCCTCCTGGGCGGCCATAGCAGCCATTATGCCCATCGCCATTGCCACCATCCCCGAGTCCACCGCCCACGTGTACCAGCTGGACATCTACGTCAACGACCTGTCCCGCAAAAAGGGCGGCAAGCATTACAACATCGCTGACAAGTTGGGCCTGAACCTCATCGGCGACGGTATCGGCGACATGGTTTCCGCCTTTGTGGGCGGCCCCGCCGGTACCAACTACGGCGAAAACATCAGCGCCATGGCCATTACGAAGGTGTTCTCCACTGCTGTTTTGATGGTGGCCGCTGTTGTGGCCATGATCATCGCCTGCTTCACTCCGCTGATCAACGCCATCTACGCCATTCCTCGCGCGGTTATCGGCGGCCTGGAAGTTTACCTGTTTGGCGCCATTGCTGCCCAGGGTGTGGCCATCATGATGGAGAAAAAAGTGGATATGTTCAGCGCCAAGAACATCGCTGTCATCGCCACCATCATGGTCATCAGCCTTGGAGGCCAGTATCAGTTCGGCGGCACCATCCCCTTCTTCGGCATCCAAGTGCCCTGCATCGCCGGCGCCGCCATCTTCGGCATTCTGCTCAACCTGCTGCTGAGCATCGGCGAAAAGAAAGAAAAGAACGCCTGATCTTAAGGGCTCCAATAATTACCTTACGCCGCTTCCGCAGGCCTGCGGAAGCGGCCTTTTTTGTTTCCCCCCGGAATTGTTATGCATGACGCGTATGCTGTTCCTGCATTTGCAGGAACGGCATACCGGCCTTTCAGAATACTTTGTTAGTATTGACGTCACAGAGCCATTGTATGTTTATGCTGCGTAATGTATATATCCCGCCAAATGAAAAACCGTAAAAAAGGCCGGAATAGGCGAGAAATGCAGGAATTCGCGGTGTCCTTTTTGTGTATTTTGCCCGATGTCTTTATTGACTTTTACAAAAACCAATGTATACTTTTATATCATATTTCTCTGTGACGGCGGCTTCGCTTTTTTGACGACGATTGCCGGCAGCGGCGCTGATGAAATACAGAGGTATGAAATATTCGAGGAGGCAGACATATGAAGCTGGGCAAGAAAATGCTGGTGCTCCTGCTGGCGGCCGCTTTGGTACTGAGCGTGCAAAGCGTGTCCCTGGCAGAAACTGCGGGCCCCATCCTCAACGTCCAATTCGACGTGGAAGTGGCTTCCATGGATCCCCAGGTCGCCACCGACGGCACTTCCTTTGAGGCGCAGGCCGCCATCACCGAAGGCCTGTACATCCTGGATGCAGCCGGCAGCCCCATCCCCGCTATCGCGGAATCCGCCGAAAAGAGCGCGGATGGCCTGACCTACACCTTCAAAATCCGTGACGCCAAGTGGTCCAATGGGACCCCCGTCACCGCCAATGACTTTGTGTTCGCCTGGAGGCGCCTGGTGGATCCGGCGCTGGCCAGCGAGTATGCCTTCATCGCGGAGATCGCCGGCCTTGTAAACGCTGGCCCCATCTCCAAGGGTGAAAAGCCGGTGGAAGAACTGGGCGTGAAAGCTATTGACGACAAGACCCTGGAAGTCAAGCTGGATGTGCCCGTTCCCTACTTTGAGTCTTTGATGGCGTTCCCCTCCTTCCTGCCTGTGAACGAGGAGTTCTTCAAGGCGGCCGGAGACACCTATGCCACCTCTCCCGAAACGCTGCTGGCCAACGGCCCCTTCATGGTGGAATCGTATGAGCCCGCCGCCACCACCATCAAGATGGTTAAGAACCCCACCTATTACGATGCCAGCAAGGTTGCCCTGGGCGGCATTACGTTCTTTGTGATCAAGGATTCCCAGCAGACCATGCTCTCCTACCAGAACGGCGATCTGGACGTGGCCACCCTCTCCGGCGAGCAGGTGGAACTGTTCCAGGACGACCCGGAGTTCCAGAGCGTCATGGCTGGGTACCTGTGGTACATCTCTCCCAACCAAAAGGTCAAGGGCCTGGAGAATGTGAAGCTGCGTAAGGCGCTGGCCATGTCCTATGACAAGCAGGCTGTTGTGGACAGCATCCTGAAGGACGGCTCCATCGTGGCCGACTTCGCCGTGCCCACGCTGCTGGCTACCGGCCCCGACGGCAAAGACTTCCGTGAGACCGCCGGCGGCCCCTACCTTTCCACCAACAAGGAAGAAGCCAAGAAGCTTTGGGAAGAAGCCAAGACTGAGCTGGGCGTAAGCGAACTCAAGTACACCATGATCGTGGAAGATACCGAGTCCGCCATCAACGTAGCCCAGTTCATCCAGGCTGAGATCCAGACGAATCTGCCCGGCATCACCATCGAGCTGCAGACCATGCCCAAGAAGAACCGCGTGGAACTGATGCAGCAGGGCGACTTCGAGCTTGGCCTCACCCGCTGGGGCCCGGACTATGCCGATCCCATGACCTACCTGGATATGTGGGTCACCGGCAGCCCCAACAACTACGGGTTCTGGAGCAATCCGGATTACGACGCCGTCATCCAATCCGCCAAGAAGGGCGAACTGGCCTTGGATCCCGCCGCCCGTTGGGAAGCCCTGAAAGGCGCGGAGAAGATCGTCATGGATGAAGCCGTTATCCTCCCCGTGTATCAGAAGGGCAACGCCATGATGATCAAGACCGGCGTGGAAGGCATCGAGTTCCACTCCGTGGGTATCAACAGGCTCTATAAGAACACTACCAAGAAGTAACAAAGGAAGACCCGCCTAGCGGGCTTGCCAAAAAGCACGGCAGTGGCGCAGAAGAAAAATTTCACCTGCGCCGCTGTCGTGCGTTTCTGGAGGGAATACCGGTGAGAAAATACATCCTCAAGCGCCTGGGCATATCGGTGCTTATATTGCTGGCGATCTTGCTCATCCTGTTTCTCATGCTGGAGGTCATGCCCGGCTCCCCCTTCAACGATGAGAAGCTGTCACAAGCGCAAAAGGCCATCATCAACGCTAAATATGGCCTGGATCAGCCGGTGTTCATCCGTTTTTTCAAGTATGTAGGCCGCATGGTCACGGGGGATCTTGGCGTCAGCTATACGATCTCCAAGAACACGCCCATCACTCAGCTGCTGTCTTCCCGCCTGCCCATCTCCCTGCGCATCGGCGGCCAGGCCGTGCTGCTGGGCACGCTGATCGGGCTGATCCTGGGCATCGTCGCGGCCCTCAAGCACAACACCGTCTGGGATACGCTCACCACGGTTGTCTCCGTGCTGGGGGTGAGCCTGCCCTCCTATGTGTTCGCCCTGGCATTAAGCTACAGCCTGGGATACAGGCTGCAGTGGTTCCCGCTTTTGTACCAGCTTGAAAACCCCATAAACTCGTCGGTGCTGCCCACCGTATCCTTGAGCATGTTCACCATTGCCACGGTGGCGCGCTTTACCAGGACCGAGATGCTGGAGGTCCTGGGGTCCGACTATATGCTCCTGGCCCAGTCCAAAGGCCTTTCGAGCTTCCGGCTGATTTTCCGCCACGCGCTGCGCAATGCGCTGATCCCTATCGTTACGGTCCTTGCTCCCCTGGTGGTGGGGCTGATGACCGGCTCCCTTGTGGTGGAAAAGATCTTTTCCATCCCGGGCATCGGAAGCCTGCTTGTTACGGCCATCCAATCCAACGATTATAACGTCATCATTTCCCTGGCGTTCATATACAGCGCCTTATATATCCTCATCATGCTGGTGGTGGACATCCTCTACGGCGTGATCGACCCCAGGATCCGCCTGGCGAAGGAGGAGAAACATGCCTGACATGCCTGTTTTTCGAGAGGATGATTTTCAGCTTCGGGGCAACACCCACGACGACTTCGTGG
>JAEWAH010000086.1 GCA_023391725.1 Bacillota bacterium
GTCCTGGCCAATATCAAAAAACTCAGCCAGGAACTTCCCGTAGTCGCGTAAATACTCATCACATCCAGCCGGGAACTTTTTTCTGCCCTCCCCTTCCCCGCGGGCAGGCTGGGGGCGATCTGATCGATATACCCTTTGATAATCCCTTTCAGCTCATTGTTGACCTTGCTGCTCAAAGTGGTTGGATAAAAAGCGGCAATGAAGCTGCCGTTTTTTTGTATGGTCTTTTTCATTTTTTCGGTCACATTGAATGCTTTCGGCAGGGGCCGATATTTGGTTTTCCCGGCGGCGCCAAATGGCAGCGCCAAGAGCAGCATGCACAAACAAAACACTGCCCCTAGTCTCTTGATCATATTAAATGCACATCCTTGCGCTCAGATGAAGGCATTATACCAGACCAAGAGAAGGAAAGCCATGCTTTTCACTTTTTAGGTTTGTTGTCCTCTTAGAAACCTGCGGCCTCCTTGGGTGCGTTTTATTCTTTTAGGGGGCAAGCCCTTGGCGAAGCGCGTTTTCCATGGCCTTGAGGAGCACCTTGCTGCTGTAGGTGGCCCCGGCGACCACATCCACCTGAAGCGAATCAAGTTGGGCGGCCTTTTCCACAACGGCTTCCCCTGCGCTGCCCTGCCCGTTTTGATGGTTCCAGATCAAGGCGATTTCGATCGCGTGATCTTTTACTATTACCTCGACCTGCGCCATCACCGGAAAAACGCCGTATTCGCCAATATATACGCCATCGGCGACCTTCTCAAGAGGAATATCCTCAATGCGCAGCGCCTTCAAATCGTTCAAATTCTTTTGTATCTTTTGAAGGGCGATCAAGCTGCCAAGAACGCAAGCCAAAACGATTAAGGAAATGATCAAAAGGACCCTTGTTTTCTTTTTCATGCGCACCTCCCAGCTGGTCAGCCGATGCCGGCAAAAGACTCTACCAGGCTATCAATCTGGCCCTCCCGCCGGGGATTGGACCAATTGACGCCGCCGGAAGCGTACACGCTGGCCCCTTTTGCTTGGCAAGCACTTTTCATCTGGCGGATGGCATGATTCCCGCCAAAAAACGGGCTGGGAAGCTGCTGGGTCACAAAGCAGCCCACTTTCTTGCCCGACAGTCCGGAAGATTGAGCCATATAAGCTGCCATCACCTTGGACAGGGAAAACCCCCATACCGGCGCACCCAGGATCACCGCGTCATAGGACGCGGCGTCAGGGGGAGCGTCAAACCGGATGGGCGAAGGTACCTGCCCGCTGCTTTGGGGCGTCTCGCCCACGGCACTTATCTGCTCTATGCGGCAGCTATGGCCCTTCTCCGTCAGTTTCTTTTCGATGCGCTGGGCGACCGAAAGGGTGTGCCCCGTCTCCGAATGGACTAGAATGCCAATATACATCATACCGCCCCTTTCCCTTTGATCCTAATAGATGCAATCTCTTCGTTGATTATTTGTAAACTCCGGTAAGACCAAAGCGCAGCCACAGGCCGGTATTCACGGCCCACAGCTGCACCAGCTGCTGACCCTTTAAGGTGCGCCAATCCTTTTCCAGGGCATCGTGGCATTTTTGCCCGAGCCCTTGGCGGCTGTGGTGGCAAAAACGGCATTCCAGGGGCTGAAACCCGGTGCCGTGAAGCTGGCACATCCCCCGGTGCAAAA
Source organism: Bacillota bacterium (assembly GCA_023391725.1). Lineage (GTDB taxonomy): Bacteria > Bacillota > Clostridia > Christensenellales > Aristaeellaceae > JAEWAH01. Next base: position 1,647 of record JAEWAH010000086.1, read on the forward strand.
AGCAGCAGCCTTTGTTTGCATGGACTTGCAGCGCAAAACCACCCTCGCAGCCGCGAAAGGCGGGAGACAATACGCCAAAGCTCCTGTCCGGCGACATCTCCAGCATCATGCGGCCACCATATCCCGCCCCAAAGGCACGTATTGCCTCCTGAACCGTCCACCAGCCGGGGCGCTTGCAATAATCCCTGCAAATTTCGCAATCGCAGGGAGGGGAAGGGGAAAAAGCTTGCTCGAGGGGCAGGAGCGCATTTTTCATCAGGGTACCTCATGATGCGGCTGCTTTAGGAGGGCAAACAACTTTCTATTCAATTTTACATGTGAAAACATGGAAAGTAAAGGAATTTTCTCCGAAAAACGGTGTTGCTACCGGTTTACGTCATTCAGGCTTTTGTTGCGGTAGATAAGGTCTTCCCGGCGGGTGAAGCCTATGGATTCCCAGAATTCGTTCCCAATATCATTCGACGCAAACACCACCAAAGCCGCTCTCATGATCCCTTCGGCTTGCAAGGCCTCCATGGCCGCGTCCACCAGCGCCCGGCCAATGCCCCGCATGCGAAAATCGGGGTCTACCGCGGCGTGGTAAATGTGACCCCTGCGCCCGTCATGGCCGCAAAGGATGGCGCCCGCAAGGCGCTCGCCCTCCTCCGCCACAAAGCAGGAAGTGGGGTTTCGGCGCAGGAATCGGGCGATGCCATCCGGTGAATCGTCCAGACTGCGCAGGCCCATGCCCGGCGTGCTTGTCCACAGGGTATGGACCTTTTCATAATCTTCCGAGACCATGATACGAATGTTCATCAAATCTTCCCCTCCACGCAGTGCAGTACCTGGGTCAGTGTTTCAAAGGCAGTGAACCCGCGGGGATTTTCCCTTATGTGCACCAAAAGGACGGGGATCCCCGCATCCGCCGCGCCTTGGCCATCGGCTACGGGATTGTCGCCAATAAAAAAACAGCAGCCGGGGTGACCGGCCAGTTCCAGAGCAGCTTCAAAAATCTCAGGGCGAGGCTTGTCGTAGCCTATCTCCCCGGATACGACCATCCCGGAAAAATAGGGCGCAAGGCCAAGGGCCGCAGCTATCCTAAACAATTCGGGATAGTTGTTGGAAACGATGTATTGAGAAAACCCCAGCGCCTTTAGCCGATCGAGAACCTGTAGCGTATCCTCGTACAGCGCATAGTTTTCGGGGCTTACGATAATCTCCCGCACGGCCCGGGCAGCCTTTGAAGCTATCTCCTGTGTCGCGCCCAAGGCAAGACCTGCTTTTTCAAAATGGCAGACCATATGCTCCCACCAGCGCTCTCCCGTCAGGCCGGTGAAATCCTTTTCCGGGGTATGCCAGGGAAAACCGGAGCGCAGATGCGGGCGGACGTCCTCCAATGAAAGCGGACAGCCGGGCCATGCGCCTTTAAGCGCTTGCAAAAAAGCATTGCTCCATAAAGATGGGCTCTGGACAAGTGTTCCATCAAAGTCCCAGAAAATAGCCTTCCGCATCTCTTTCTCTTTCTTCTGCATCATCTATCGCTTCCAAAAGCCTTCTCCGTCTTGCCCTCCCCTTTAGGGGAAGGTGGCACGAAGTGCCGGAGATTATTTTCATATTAGGCAAGACAGCAATATGTAGAGAGATAGGGCATTGTTGAGAGATGGCCCCCGAAGGTTTCCAAAGGGCGATCGGAAAGCCCTTTGGTCGCGCTCGCAGGCGCGAAACCTACATAAGGCAAAAGGTATAACCCCGCTGCGGCGGATACACCTCATCCTTTTCCTGATGAAGTTTTTGAGGGATGGGTGCGGGAAGGGGACTTTTCTCAAAAAGCCCCCTTCCCGCCTTATCAAAACTACTTCTTCCCCCTGCGTATCGCGCTTTCCAACAGCATGCCGGTATAATGCACGGGATCGCGGGTGGTGGAGAAGGGCGGGGCATAAGTGAGATCGATATGGGGGAGGTCATCCGCCTTAGCCCCGAAGGTGATAAGGGAAGCCAGCACATCGATACGTTTATCCACGCCCTGGGGGCCGATGATCTGAGCGCCCAGCAGGCGGCCCGATTTCCTGTCGGCAATAGCCCAAATGCGCATCTCCAGCCCGCCCAGGTATTCCGGGCGGTCCGGCTGGTCATGCAGGCAGGGCACAGGATCAAAGCCGCTTGCAATGGCTTCCTTTGTGGAAAGCCCAACGGTGGCCACGGTCCAATCAAAGACTCTGAAGATGCTGGCGCCCAAATTCCCCCGGTAGCGCATGGGCCCGCCGGTAGCGGCGTCCCCGGCGATGCGCCCGGTCTTGGCGGCTGTGGAGCCTAAAGGCCGGTAGTTGGGCTGCCCGGTAATAGCTGAGAACGTCTGGGCGCAGTCGCCGCAGGCGTATACATCCTTCATGCTCGTTTCCATGCGCTCATCCACCCGGATGGACCCGCTGGCCCCTAACGTAAGCCCCATCATCTCCGCCAGGCGTGTATCGGGCTTTACGCCGGTGGCCAATAAGACCATCTGCGCGGGCATGGTCCGGCCATCCTCCAGAACCACATGGTCTTCATGGATGGCATGTATTCTGGCATTCAATAGGATTTGAACATTCTTCTCATGAAGCAGGGACAACAAATGCTCCGACATCTCCGGCTCCAGATGCCGCGCGATAGCGTCCCTCTTTTCCAATAGGGTCACGGAAAGCCCTAAACGGGTCAGGTTTTCCAGCATCTCCAGGCCAATAAAGCCCGTGCCTGCGATCACGGCGGTTCGGGGCTTTCTCGTTTCCAGAAAGGATTTCATGGCCCGGGCATTTTGCACCGTGCGCAGAGAAAAGACGTGGGGGAGAGAGCTTCCTTCCACCTGGGGCGGCTTTGCCACCGCGCCGGTGGCGATGATCAGCTTGTCGTAGGTGTCTTCAAACACGTCCCCATTTTGCAGGTTCCTGACCTGAAGGGTCTTCGCCAGGCCGTCCACGGAAAGCACCTCGTGCTCCGTCAGCACGTCCACGTTGTACATTTGCTTAAAATCAATGCCGGTGCGGGGCACGATCTCGTGGATGTCCGCAATCTCGTTGCCGATGTAATAGGGCAGCCCGCAGGCGGAAT
>JAEWAH010000201.1 GCA_023391725.1 Bacillota bacterium
TCCTCCAGGCCTTCGCCCTTGAAGATCAGGTTTTTCAGGCCGTTCAGGATGAGCTTGCCCGCCTCCACACAAGTGATATATCCCCGGCTTACCGCCTCCCCAAGGGAAATGTGCTGCATCTCCTGCCCGGGCATCCCGCCGATCTCAATCCCCAGGCGGAAACGCTGGTTCGAGGCGTCATAGAAGGGCGTCACAGAAAGCGTGACAGGCGTATTGTCCTGCCCGCGCAATACCTGCACCTGAAGGGGCTCATCGCCTTCCTTGAAAGCCCGGATGAGGGAGGCCACCTTGTCGGTGGTACCATCCTGGACGTCTTGGCCGTTAATGGAAAGGAAGATATCCCCTGTTTGGAGCCCCGCCTGGCCCGCAGGAGAATTGGGCTCGATGGTGGCCACATAGGGCACAACGGTCTGGATGCCGCCGATGAAAAACAGGCCCACCGCCACCACAAAGGCCAGAACCAGGTTCATGGCCGGGCCCATTAGCACGGAGAACATGCGCTTCCATACGCTTTGCCTGTAATAGGAGCGGGGATCGTCCACATGCTTACCCTGGGCGTCGTCCTCGCCGTAAAACATGCAGTAGCCGCCGATGGGGATGATGAGCCTGACCATGAATTCCGTTTCATGTTTCTTGCTCTTCCAGCCGAACAGTTTCGGACCAAAGCCGATGGAAAACTGCTGCACAGCGATCCCTGTCATACGGGCAGAAATGAAGTGGCCGAACTCATGGACCATGATCATGATGCCCAGCATCACCAGGGCCGCCAGAATGGTCAAAAACGTCATGAGGTTGCTCCTTTCAAGCGTGAGATCAGGGTATCTGCGGCACGCCGGGCTGCTTGATCTGCCTCGAAGACTGCCGCAAGGGTGTCGGCGGGCCCGCTGCCCGTCTTTTGAAGTGTCTCCTCAACGATTGAGAAGATTGCCCCGAAGGGAATTTCCCCTTTCAGAAAGGCGCTCACAGCCGCTTCGTTGGCCGCGTTCATAACGCAGGGGGCGCAGCCGTCGGCCTTGAGGCACTCCCGGGCCAGGCGCAGGGAAGGGAAGCGTTCCTCATCGGGCCGCTCAAAGGTAAGTTGGTTGAGTGCAGACAAATCCAGGGATGCGCCGCCGGTAGGCAGCCGCCGGGGGTAGGCCATGGCGTACAGGATGGGTATGCGCATATCCGGCGTGCCCATTTGGGCAATCACCGCGCCGTCTTTAAAGGCCACGGCGGAATGAATGACGCTTTGGGGATGGATGACCACTTCGATTTGCTCTTGACGCATTTCAAAGAGCCATCGGGCCTCAATGACTTCCAGCGCCTTATTGAACATGGAGGCGGAATCGATGGTGATCTTGCGCCCCATCTGCCAGTTGGGATGGTTCAGTGCTTGCGCAAGACTTGCGTTTTGGATTTGATCTTTTTGCCAGGTACGGAAAGGGCCGCCGGAAGCGGTGAGGAGGATCTTTTCGGGTTTGTTCTCCCCCGCGCCCTGAAGGCACTGGAAGATGGCGCTGTGCTCGCTGTCCACCGGCAGCAGCGCCTGCCCGGACTTTTGGGCGGCCTGCGTTACCAGCGCGCCGCCGGCCACCAGCGCTTCCTTGTTGGCCAGGAGCACTTGCCGCCCGGCCAAGATGGCCGCCATCACGCCCTGAAGACCCGCAATACCAACGATGGAGACAAGTACCGCATCCGCGGGAACATCCTGGGCGGCGACCCGCAAAGCCTCTTCACCAAAATGCCAAGAACAAAAGCGCACATCCTCCGGGACGTCCTCCCAGGGGATAGGCGATGTCAAACCGGCAATTTGGGGCCGGAAAGCGCGCACTTGCTCAAATAACAGCTTAGCGTTATGGTGGGCGGTGAGGGCTGTAATACGGAATTTATCCTTGTGCAGCGCCGCCACTTGGAGCGCCTGGGTCCCAATGGAGCCTGTGCTCCCTAGGATCGCAATATCCCGCATGATGGTTCCTTTCAAGGTTTTATAGATGAACTATACCCCCGGGGATTGGTTTTCAAACCAATGGAGGCGGAGGGGATTGCGCGGACGATGCGTGGGTGGCCGCGGCGCAGGCGGACGATCAATGATCGCCTCTACAACACGCGCCTTTTTCGGCGTGGCCACCTTCCCGCCTCATCCGCCCCCTTCGTCGGCACCTTCCCCTCCCTCATCCGCCGCCTGCGGGCGGCACCTTCCCCTAAAGGGGAAGGCAAGACGAGGAAGGCTCTTCGCTGCCTCCGGGGGGCCGCAGCCCCATCGTTTTCATTCGTCTCGGCTGGCTCCGCCAGCCGGACGGGGGTTTGCGGAGCAAACATTCCTCTCACGCTTTCCTGGCCATGCGCCCGCATCGGCCAAGCGAAGCGCAGGACGATACGCGGGCATACAAGGAAATCGTGCAAGCTCGATGAAATGGCGCGAACACCATTTCATCGACTGCGCTACGCGCGCGTTATCATCCAGAAACAGTATACCACCACAGCTGTAAACAATATGCTGTCCATTCGATCCAACATCCCGCCATGGCCGGGGAAGAGGTGGCCGTAATCCTTGACGCCGCAATGGCGCTTGATGAGGGAGGCGAACAGGTCCCCCACCTGTGCGGCCACGGCCCCTACCAGGCCCAGGAACAGGAACTGAGGCACCGTGGGCAGCTCCACGCCGCCCAAAGGCGGCCAGATGGAGGCGATGCCGCAGGTGGCCAGCGCGCCCATCACGCTGCCCACCACGCCGCCTATGGCGCCGGAGACCGTCTTGTTGGGGCTGACGGAGGGGCACAGCTTCCTGCCCCCCACCCTGGTACCCACAAAGTATGCAAATGTATCCCCTAGCACGGCAATCACGAACACCAGGCACAAAAGCGTCACCTGCAGAGACTTTGCCTCGATTCGCAAAAGACTGATGAGGCAGATGCCGGGCAGGAGGATGGTGAACATGGGCATCACCGACACCAGCGCGTCTTCCAGTTTAGGCTCCTCCCGAAAGATCACCCAAATGAGGACCATCAGGCAGTTGCCCAGCATCAGCGTCAGCAAAAGCGAAATGAGCCTGGTATCGGAAGACAGGAGCATCAGCGGGATGCTGGCCACCATGCACACAAAGGTGGGCCACCATACGGGCCGGTGCCCGGCCACCGCCAGGGCATGGAACTCCTCCCGCATAGCCAGGCAGATAGCGGCCATGGCGACCACAGCAAACACCCAGCCGCCAAGGTATAATACCACCGCCAGCCCGATGATCATGAGGGTTCCCGTAATCACTCGCTGTAGCATGCCTCTTACCCCATTCCTCCCGGAAAATGAACAAATTCCTATTTGCGGCCGCCAAAGCGCCGCTCACGCCCCGCATAGGCGCGCAGGGCATCCCGGTAATCAGAAAGTTTAAAATCCGGCCAGAGCACCTGGGGGAACAAGAACTCCGCGTAGGCGCACTGGTACAAAAGAAAATTGCTCAGCCGCATCTCGCCGCTGGTGCGGATCAAAAGGTCCACATCCGGCAGCCCCCTGGTGTACAGCGCGTCTTCCAGGTCTTGAAAAGTAATATTTTGCGGATCCACTTCCCCTTGCCGGGCCTTTTGGGCGATTGCCTTCACCGCCTGAAGCATTTCTGCCCGAGCGCCGTAGTTGAGTGCGATGTTGAGCTTGAGCCCGGTGTTTGCACGGGTCAGGTCCATGGCGTTTTGCACCGCCTCCCACTGGGGTTTGGGCAGGCCAGTGATGTCTCCCAGGATGCGGATAGCAACGTTCTTGCGGTGCAGTTCATCGATCTCGGAAGAGAAGAAATCCAAAAGAAGCTGCATCAACGCGGCCACCTCTTCCTGCGGCCGGGACCAGTTCTCCGTGGAAAACGCGTAAATGGACAGTGCCGTGATCCCAAGATCACTGCTTTCCCGGATCACGTCCCTCAGCGCTTCCACGCCGCTGCGGTGGCCCAGGGCGACCTTGACCTTGTGCTTCTTGGCCCAGCGGCCATTTCCATCCATGATGATGGCCACATGCCGGGGGAGATTTTCCGGAAGAAGGGTTTCCGCTTGCGACGGAGATACCTTCATGTGGTCATCTCCTTTCATGTTATTCCCTGAAAATAGACAACATGCGCGAGACGGCTGCCCGCGCATGCATCTTGCTTATAAACAGCTAGTCACGGGGCATGCCGTCCAGGAATCGGGCGGCTACCAGAACGCGGCCTTCCTCCCGGATGGCCACCACCCGGGCGGTCCCTTCTTCCCGCGATCCCTTAGGCGCGCAGGTCCATTCTATGTGAGGTTCAAAAATGCCGCACTCCGAAAGGGCCGCCAGCGCCTGTGAAAGGGGCAGGCCCAGCACATCCTCAAACGTCCGGATCACACTTCCATGATTTCCTTTTCTTTATCCGCGCAGATCTTATCGATGTCCTTGATGGCGGCATCGGTCGTCTTTTGAAGTTCCTCTTCGGCCTTACGCTGTTCGTCCTCGGTGATGTCGCCGTCCTTCTTGAGCTTCTTGACGGCTTCCATGGCATCCCGGCGAATGGCGCGGGCAGCCACCTTGGCTTCCTCGGCGCCTTTGCGGGCCAGCTTGGTCAGTTCCTTGCGGCGCTCCTCGTTCAGTTCCGGCACCGTCAGGCGGATAAGCTTTCCGTCGTTGGAGGGGTTGAGGCCCAGATCGCTTTTGAGTATGGCTTTTTCCACCAGCGGGATGGCCTTTTGATCCCAGAGTGAAATGGTCAAAAGACGGGGTTCGGGCGAGGAAATGTTGGCCATTTGGGTAAGCGGGGTTTCAGTGCCGTAATAGTCCACCTTGATTCGGTCCAGCAACTGCGGGTTGGCGCGCCCGGCCCGCAGGGAAATCATTTCCCGCTGGTACACCGCAGCCGTCTTCTTCATCTTATCCTTGGCGGTGTCAATGACTTGCTTGTACATGGGATCATCCTCCGTGCGAACATACTTGCTGCATCTATTGTAATCGGTTTGGGCGCTTCTGGCAAGGGAAACTTGCCCGTTTCTAACCAATAGCTCACTTAAGGTGCGGAACCGTCGTTACGGATGCACGAACGTTCCCAGCTTTTCCCCGGCAAGCACTTTCAGTATATTTTCCGGCTCGTCAAGCCCAAACAGGCGCACCATGGGCACATTATTCTCCCGGCATAGGGAGAAGGCTGCGGCGTCCATCACCTTCAAGCCCATGCTTTGCGCTTTTTCATAGGTGATATCGCGAATGAGCTTGGCGTCCTTTACGAGCTTGGGGTCCGCGTCGTACACACCGTCGATGTTCTTGGCCATAAGCACGGCGTCCGCCTTAAGCTCGATGGCCCGCAGAACCACCGCAGTATCGGTGGAAAAGAAGGGGTTGCCGGTGCCGCATGCAAACAGGAGCACCCGGCCAGCCTCCATCTGGGTGAGCGCCAGCTGCGTATTGTAGCTTTCCATGAAGCGGTGCATATCCACCGCAGAGAACACTGTGGCATCCACCCCTTTTTGCCAAAGCGCATCTTTCATGCATAGGCAGTTGATGGCTGTGCCCAGCATGCCCATCTGGTCGGCAGTCACCGCGTCCATCTTTGCTGCGGGGCCTTGGCGGCCACGCCAGATATTTCCGGCGCCGATGACGATGCCCACCTGCACACCCATGTCCGCAACCGCCTTGATCACTTGAGCCACACGGCCGATCTGCCCATGGTCGAACAGCCCATCCTCCCCGCCCAGCGCTTCCCCGCTGAGCTTGAGCAAAACGCGCCTGTACACTGAGGCCATGGAAATTCCTCCTTGTTTATATACAAATGAGAAAGCTTCATGCATCCAGCGAAGCTAAGGATTTTTGCGCAGGACAAGGAATCGGAGCGACGCGTAGAAGGCGGCCTACGCGAGCAAGACCGGAGGTCGGGCCGAAGGCCCGACTAGGCCCGGTAAGCGCAGTGAGTAGGGCCGTACCCAGCACCCCGCAGGGGTGATGCCGAAACGCGAAAAGATCTGCTGCGACGCATGAAAAAGGGAACACACAAATAGTTCCTTGCGTGTTCCCTTGAGGTTCATCAGATCTTGGCCAGCTGGGCCGCAACTTCCTCAGCGAAATTGTCTTCCCGCTTCTGGATGCCCTCGCCCCGCTCATACCTGGTAAAGCGGCGGATGCTGATCTTTTCGCCGATAGCCACGGTGGCGTCGCTCACCAGGTCCTTGATGGTCTTGTCCGGATCCTTGACGAAGGGCTGCTCCAACAAGCAGACTTCTTTGTAATACTTCTCGACCCGGCCTTCCACCATCCGGTCCACGATCTTCTCGGGCTTGCCCTCGTTCAGGGCCTGGGCGCGGAAGATCTCCTTTTCCTTATCAAGGGCCTCGGTGGGCACTTCTTCCTTTGTCACGAACAGGGGGTTGGCGGCAGCAATGTGCATCGCCACGTCATGGCAGAAGGTCTTGAACTGGTCGGTCTTGGCCACGAAGTCGGTCTCGCAGTTGACTTCTACCAGAACGCCGATCTTGCCGCCCATGTGGACGTAGGATTCCACCATGCCTTCGGCGGCGATGCGGCCGGCCTTCTTGGCCGCGGCGGCCAGGCCCTTTTCACGAAGATACGCGATGGCCTTGTCCATATCACCATCGCTTTCGACAAGCGCTTTTTTGCAGTCCATCATGCCGGCGCCGGTGCGCTCGCGCAAATCCTTGACCATTGAGGACGTTACTTCCATGGGAGATTCCTCCTACTCAAGCGGGATTCCCCGCGAAATCATCGTTGTCTTACGCTTCCACTTGCTCGGTTTCTTCCGACTCAGCCTTGGCAGCCGCTTCCGGCTCGCTGTCCAGCTGCACGCCCTGCTTGCCTTCCAGCACAGCGTCGGCCAGCTTGCCGGCGATGAGCTTCACGGCACGGATGGCGTCGTCGTTGCCGGGGATCACGTAATCGATCTCATCAGGGTCGCAGTTGGTATCCACGATGCCAACGATGGGGATGCCCAGAATGCGGGCTTCAGTGACAGCGATGTGCTCCTTGCGGGGATCCACAACGAACACCGCGCCGGGGAGCTTCTTCATTTCACGGATGCCGCCCAGGTTGACTTCCAGCTTTTCGCGCTCATGCTCGAGCTTGATGACTTCCTTCTTGGGCAGGACGGCGAACTGGCCGGTCTGCTCCATGCGGTCGATGGTGTTGAGCCTGTCCACACGGGTGCGGATGGTGCGGAAGTTGGTGAGCATGCCGCCCAGCCAGCGGTTGTTCACATAATACATATTGCAGCGCTTGGCTTCGGATTCGATGGTTTCCTGGGCCTGCTTCTTGGTGCCAACGAACAGGATGGTTTTGCCGTCCATCACCACATCGCGGACGAACTGGTAGGCTTCGTCGATCTTGCGGACGGTCTTTTGCAGGTCGATGATGTAGATGCCGTTGCGTTCCGTAAAAATGTAGGGGGCCATTTTGGGGTTCCAGCGCCTGGTCTGATGGCCAAAGTGGACACCGGCCTCCAGCAGCTGCTTCATGGAAATGACTGCCATTGAAAAATTCCTCCTTGTTTTTTCCACCCTCTGCGTCAGTTTCGCCCGCCACCCATAAGGGCACAAGCGGCGAATCGGCAAAGGTGCGTTATCCGGTCTATCTTAGCATATTTTGCACGACGTGACAAGTTGTTTTTTCCATCTTCACGCCGTTTTTTTGCATTTCTAACGTGGGCATCGCTTCCTTTTCATTAAGGCCCAGGAGCTCCGACACCGTGACAAGCTCATACCCCCGCTCAAGCAGGACCGGGATGGCTTTTTTCAGCCCATCTACATCCTTTCTGTAGCTGTGGTACAGGAGAATGTCCCCATTTTGGACCTGGGCCAGCATCTTTTGGGGATCGGTTTGGCTAATGCTCCACAAAATGATATAGGGATAGCCGCATTGCTCCAGCCATTTGGCTGTGCGCAAGCGATCGCCATAGATGCTGCCAAAGGGCGGGCGCATCAGTTTGATCTTGTATTCATACCCAAGAACGCTGTTCAGCCTCTCCTCCATGCCCTGCATCTCGGCCTCGACCTTTTCAAAAGTGCTCTTTTTGGTCAGCCTGGCATGCTTTAGGGTATGGTTGCCTATCTCGTGGCCGCTTTCCACCATGCGCTGCCAATCCGCCGCTTCTGATTCGTCGATCCTGTTGCCAATGGGAAAGAAGGTCATCTTGAAGCCATACTGATCGCACAGATCCATCATTTCATTGACATATTGTTGGTTCCCGCAATCGTCCATGGTGATGGCGATGCGTTTCACACTCCTGTCTCCGCGGGTAAAGATCTGGGGATCGGCCTTGACCTTTGCATACGGCGTGAGCACCGCCATCAAAGCACAAAGGAAGATGACCATTGCACGCCTTAACATGGATGCCCCCCCAATCATCTGTACATGCATGGAAAACGCTTAATATTAAGCTGCAAACAAAGGGAAGCCAGCCAAAGGTCTCCCCATGGCCGGCATGATGGAAAATGCGAGCGTGGCCTGTAAGCCGAGTTCTGTCGTGGACGGTCATCTATCCAGGCCTGCAGTTGCCAGCAGGCTCAAGCGATTACCCGGGAGCATGACGGGCCGCCATATACGCTCCCCTTTCAATCTTGCACCAGGTGGGGTTTACATCGCGGACAAGTCGCCAAGCCGCGGGTGAGCTCTTACCTCGCC
>JAEWAH010000208.1 GCA_023391725.1 Bacillota bacterium
CTGTACAGCTTGGCCACCAATTCCTTGAAGTTGAGGATGAGCTCTGTTACATCCTCTTTCACGCCAGGAACCGTGGAGAACTCATGCTGCACACCGTCGATATGCACGGAGGAAACCGCAGCCCCCGGAAGGGAGGAAAGGAGCACGCGGCGAAGGGCATTGCCCAGCGTCTGGCCGAAGCCGCGCTCCAACGGTTCTACGACGAACTTTCCGTAACGGCTGTTGTCGCCCTTTTCCACCTGCTCGATGTGCGCCGGCTCGAATTTTTCTATCATGTTGTATACCCTCCTTGATGGAACCGTCGGTGGCGGGGAGATAGCTGCGTTTAGCGGGAGTAGAACTCGACGATCATGTTCTCCTGCAGCGGCAGGTCAATATCCTCGCGGGTGGGGAGGGCTGCGACTGTGCCGGTAAGCTGGGGCGCGTCAAAGGTCAGCCACTTGGGGACCAGGCTCTTGCTGCCTTCCCGAAGGGCCTTGAAATGCTCGGATTCCGTGCTCTTCTGGCGCACGGTGATCACTTCGTTCACATCCACCAGATAGGAGGGGATGTCAACGCGCTTGCCGCCGACCAGGATGTGACCATGGGTCACCAACTGGCGCGCATGGCGACGGGTATTGCCCAGGCCAAGGCGGAACACCACGTTGTCCAGGCGGCGCTCCAACAGCTGGAGCAGGTTTTCGCCCGTAACGCCCTTCATGTTCACGGCCTTTTCATAATAGTTGCGGAACTGGCGCTCCATCACGCCGTACACGAAACGCACCTTCTGCTTTTCCTTCAGCTGCGTGGCGTACTCGCTGGATTTGCGGCGCTTGTCTTTGCCGGGAGCACGGGTGGATTTCTTATTGGAATAGCCCAGCACGGCAGGGGAGATATCAAGTGCCCTGCAGCGCTTTGCGATGGGTTGCGTATTTCTCGCCATAGGTCCTTACCTCCTCCTTATACCCTTCTGCGTTTGGGCGGACGGCAGCCGTTGTGGGGGATGGGCGTCACGTCCTTGATCATGTTCACTTCCAGGCCAGCGGCCTGCAAGGAACGGATGGCGGCTTCACGCCCGGAGCCGGGGCCCTTGACGTAGACTTCAACAGTCTTCAGGCCATACTCCATTGCAGCTTTGGCAGCCGTTTCGGCAGCCATCTGCGCCGCAAAGGGCGTAGACTTTTTGCTGCCGCGGAAACCAAGCCCACCGGAAGAAGCCCAGGAAAGGGCGTTGCCGTTGGGATCGGTAATGGTCACGATGGTGTTGTTGAAGGAAGAACGGATATGGGCCGCGCCGCGCTCTACGAGCTTGCGCTCACGGCGCTTGCGCGTAACCTTCTTAACAGTTTTTTGCTTGGGTGCCATGGATTCATCCCTCCGAGCCCAAAAGGGCAATCGTTATGATCCGCGCGTATGCGGGCATTACTTGGTCGCAGCCTTCTTCTTGCCGCCCACCGTCTTCTTGGGACCCTTGCGGGTGCGGGCGTTCTGCTTGGTGTTCTGGCCGCGGACGGGCAGGCCCCTGCGGTGGCGTACGCCACGATAGCAGCCGATCTCCACCAGACGCTTGATGTTCAGGGACACTTCGCGCCGAAGATCGCCTTCCGTCTTTACGTTATGCTCGATATATTCGCGCAGCTTGGACACTTCCTGTTCGGAGAGATCCTTGACGCGGGTATCGGGACTGATGCCGGTTTCCTTGAGAATCTGCTGCGAGGTAGGCAAACCGATCCCAAAGATGTAGGTCAGGCCGACTTCTACGCGCTTTTCTCTGGGCAGGTCAACGCCCTGAATGCGTGCCATGTGTGTAAAACACCTCCAAATGTTGGTCAGGCGCCGCCGTAAATAGGACGGCTTTCTTCCCCGCATGAAAAACACACAGGGAAGGCTTGGTTTGATCTATAGGTGAAAGCCCGTGGATCACAGGGGTCTCCCCCTATGCAGCCGCCCACGAGACTTGCACAACCGCGTAACCGGATCATTTTATCACAAAATGCTTCGCTTGTATACAAAATCTTCGCAGGGACTCCGTCCCTGCACCCTGCCAAAGGGATATGTCCCCTTGGAATCCCTGTCTATGACTTCACAGGAGGGAATCGGGTTCTTGATCATTCAACCCGCACACACGCTGCTTGATGGGCGATCAATGATCGCCCCTACAAAACATAGCGAATGGGGATTCTCAAGGGGCTTTGTCCCTTGAGTGGGATTCCCAAGGGCAGAGCCCTTGGGTCAGCCTTGCTTCTGCTTGTGCTTGGGGTTTTCGCAAATGACCATAACGCGGCCCTTGCGCTTGATGATCTTGCAGTTTTCGCAGATGGGTTTGACGGAAGGCCTGACTTTCATGGGTTTTTCCTCCTTGCGTCCGCCCGGCGGGCGGGATATTGTTAGGCTCAGCCTTTGCTGCGCCAGGTGATGCGGCCCCGGGTGAGGTCGTAGGGAGAAAGCTCGATGGTGACTTTATCGCCAGGATAAATGCGGATGAAGTTCATGCGCATTTTACCCGAGATATGGGCCATGATGCGATGGCCGTTAGGAAGTTCCACCTGGAACATGGCATTGGGAAGCGCCTCTATGACGTGGCCTTCCATCTCGATGACATCATTCTTTGACAAATCCGCAACCCTCCTTGCGTGTAAGCGGTTCCTGCTGCTCTGCCGCCAGTGCCAGTGCTTTTCGCAGTTCGCTGTCCGAGACAGGCGCGCCCGCTTGAAGCTTGCTTGCGATTTCCGGGAAGATGGCGGGTTTTGGGTGCAGGTGTTTTTTCTTTTTGCGCTTGGGGCGCTGCACTTTGCGCAAATCCCCGTCCGCCATGAGTACGAAATCATCGTCCACCGCGGACAGGACAATGAAGCACCGACCCTTGTCCCGTCCCTGTAAGGACAGGACCACGCGCCCTTGTTCAAAGGGGATGGGCCTCATGCTTCCTCCTGCTTCCAGGCAAAGCCGGGAAGGGTCAAAATTTCGGGCAGCCCGTCGCCAATGGCGATGGTATGCTCGTAATGGGCGGCAAGGCTCTGGTCTCGGGTGGAGAAAGTCCAGCCGTTTGCGTCTTCTTCCACAGGCCACTGCCCGGCGCAGATCATGGGCTCGATGGCAAGGGTCATGCCCTTGCGCATGCGAATACCGCGCCCGGCATCGCCAAAGTTGAACACGCTGGGCTCCTCATGCATGGCCCGGCCGATGCCGTGGCCTGTAAGATCCCGAATCACGGAATACCCGTGCGCCTCCGCCCAGGTTTGGATGGCGTGGCCTATATCGCCCAGGCGGTTGCCCGCCACGGCCTGCCGGATGCCTTTCCAGAAACACTGCTCGGTGATCTCAATAAGGGACGCAGCCTGGGCGGAAATCTCCCCCACCCCGGCGGTAAAAGCGCTGTCCGCCTGCCAGCCATCCAGCACCAGGCCGCAATCGACGCTGATGATGGAGCCTTCCTTGAGCACCACGTCCTCGCTGGGGATCCCATGGACTACCTGCTCATCCACGCTGGTGCATAGCGTGGCAGGATATCCGTGATAGTTCAAGAAAGAGGGAACGGCCTTGTGCTTGCGGATGAGCTGCTCGGCATACACATCCAGCGCGGCGGTGGTAACCCCCGGCTTAACGGCTTCCCTGAGCTTTTGAAGCACTTCGTACAGAAGCGCCCCAGCTTCCCGCATTTTCCCGATCTGTTCGGGATTTTTGAGATATATCATGATTTGACCCCTAAAACCTTCAGGATGTCCGCATACGTTTCGTCCATCCCCTGTTCGCCGCTGACGGTCTTCAAAAGGCCTTTGCCCTGATAGTATTCTACCAGCGGCGCGGTCTGCTTGTGATATACCGCCAGTCGGTTCAAGACTGTCTCCGCCTTGTCGTCGTCCCGCTGGATCAGCAGTTCGTTGCAGGCGGCACAGTGGGTCGCGCCATTCAAGTGATTGATGTGGTAGGTAGCGCCGCATTTGGGGCATACCCGCCGCCCGGAAAGCCTTGCAACAAGATGATCGTCCGGCACGTCCAGGTTGAGCACGACGTCGATGCGGGCAAATTTCCCAAGTGCTTCCGCCTGGGGCACGGTGCGGGGGAACCCGTCCAGGATGTATCCCTTCTGGCAGTCCTTCTCGGTGAGGCGTTCCGCCACAATGGCGATGACCACTTCATCGGGGACAAGCTGGCCCGCGTCGATGAACGACTTGGCCTTCAAACCCACCTGCGTCCCTTCCCGGATGGCCCGGCGGAGAATATCGCCGGTGGAGATTTGGGGAATATCCAGGGCAGCGCAGATACGCTGCGCCTGCGTGCCTTTACCGGCCCCCGGAGGGCCCAGAAAGATGATGTTCAACCGTATTCCTGCCTTTCCAGATACGCAAGACGCTTCTCTCAACTTATGCGGCAAATTTCCACGCCATGCCGCCCTGGGAGCATATTATCTGCACGCCAGGGCGGCGCATGGAATCGAAGTTGTTTATAAAAATCCTTTGTAGTGCCTCATAATCAACTGGCTCTCCATCTGGCGGGTCGTCTCCAGGGCCACGCTCACGGCGATCAGCAGCGAGGAAGCCGCGTAAGGCACCTGCGCGTTGAGGTTCACCGTCAGGATGGTGGGGATGGTGGCCAGGATGGCCAGGAACAGCGCGCCGAACAACGTCAGGCGGGAGCTGGTGCGGCTTAGGAAGTCCACCGTGGCCTTGCCCGAACGGATGCCGGGGATCAGGCCGCCCTGCTGCTGAATGTTCTTGCTGATGTCCTGGGGATTGAAGCTGATGGAAGTATAGAAGTACGTGAAAGCGATGATCAAAAGCGCGGTAATGATCAGATGCGCGGGGGAGGAGCTGCCCATATTGGCGGCCCACCACGCGGCAACCCCGCTGTCTTTCCCGCCCACCAATTGGATAATGGTGCCGGGGAACGCCATGAAGGAGTAGGCGAAGATCAGGGGCAGCACGCCCGTGGAGTTCACCTTCATGGGGATATGCGTGCTCTGGCCACCGTACATCTTGCGGCCAACCACGCGCTTGGCGTACTGCACGGGGATGCGGCGCTCGCCCATATCCACAAAAGTGACCAGGGTGATCATGACAGCCGCGGCCAGGAATACGGCCAATACGCTCAGCCAGCTGCCAGCGGTGCCGGAGACCAAAGCTGTCTGAACGCCCGTGATGGCGCCGCTGAACAGATTGTTGACAATACCGGCGAAGATCAAAAGGGAGGTGCCGTTGCCAACGCCCTTTTCCGTGATGCGCTCGCCAATCCACATGGCCAGGGCGGAACCGCCGGCCATGCTGATGCCCACCAGCACATAGTTGAACCAGCCGGGCTTGATGTAGCCCAGGCCGGCGACCAGGAAGACGGCTTGCAACACGGCCAGGCCGACGGTGACGTAGCGGGTGATCTGGGCGATCTTTTTACGCCCTTCCTCCCCTTCCTTCTGCAACCGCTCCAGCGCCGGGATGGCGATGGTTAAAAGCTGCATGATGATGGAGGAGTTGATGTAGGGGGTAATGCCCATGGCCATGATGGTCATGTTTGTAAAGGCGTTACCCGTCATCATGTTCACCAGGTCCAAAAGGGGCAAGGTGGCCACGTTTTTGGCGGCACTCACCGCTTGGAAGTTCACGCCGGGGGCGGGAATCACGCCGACCAAGCGGAACAGGATCAGCATTAAGAAGGTGTACAGAAGCTTCTTGCGCAGGTCCTCCACGCGCCAGGCATTGCGAAGGGTCTCCCACATGGTCAAATCACCTCGGCTTTCCCGCCGAGAGCCTCGATTTTTTCTTTGGCAGATTCAGTGAACTTGTCAGCCTTCACTGTAAGCTTCCGGGTCAGCTCGCCGCCGCCCAAAATCTTCACGCCGTCCAAGGT
>JAEWAH010000222.1 GCA_023391725.1 Bacillota bacterium
CATCAGCGCCACGCTGTGGACACCCGCTTTCAGCCCTGTGATCTCAGCGGTGAGGGAGATATCTCCGGCCTTCAGCTTGTCCAGCCAAATCTTAGGCCCGCTGATGGTCACCGAGGCTTTGGTTTTATCCGCCGCCATGGCAAGGCCATCGCCCAGGCCAATGGTATTGATGCGCAGGTTCTCAAAAGAACGGTTGGCAATCACAGGCTCTATTTCCACTGTCACCGTTACGCTGGTGGAGGAAAGATGCTCGATCTCGGCGGGCTGACGCACCTTGATGACACTGGTAAAGCTCTCCGTGGCCCCCGCGATGTTCACGGGCGATTCCAGGAACAGCTTTTCGATCCCCTGCAAAGTTTCCTCCCGGCCAGCGGCGACGATCTGGGTGGGGACGACAGATACGCTCTTTACCCGGTAGCCCGGCGCGGGTTCGCCCGTTGTCAAAGCCGCTTGGCTAAGATCCATGGTCTTGGTGGGATAAAAAGTCTGCTCCACCACCACGCTGTCCAGCTTTACCGATTCGCTGGTAACCTGGATTAAGTCGGCGCTGATCTCGTTCCCGTAAGAATCCACCAGTACAAAGGGTACGCCGGGGCGCACCAGCCCTTCCCTGGCCGGCAGGGCGCTTTGGTCAAAGGCGGCCACAGCCCGGCTCACGCGGTTAACAAGGGAGGCGGGGCCGCTGATAGCGACCCATGGCGGGTCGGATGTGGAGGCCGTACTGTAAAAGCCCGCGGGAGGATCCCCGTCCCGCACCACGGTCACCGGGATGCGGTAGCGGGTGATATAGTCATCCACCTGCACCTGCAGGGTGTCCGGGGATATCTCCGTAACGGCGCCATAGGCGCTGGAGCTGTTACCCGAGATCTTGACCGTTTGAAGCCCGGCGGTGTCGATGCGGCTCAAATCGATGCGCACATTGTAATTGGCAGCGGAAACGTTGCCATATTCCCTTTGGGGAACATCCACCTTCAGCCTCACGGAAGGAGGCGGGCTCCCCAGGCCGCTGATCACAATGAGCCCATTTTTCTGCAAGGTATCTGCGCCGATAATGTTCACCGGCACATCGGTAAAGGTGCGCTCACGTGTCAAAGTGGGGTCCTGGGTGATGAGTCCCGCCCAAAGGGCTACTGCCAGAAAAAGGGCCAGAACTTTCCAGCCCAGATTGTGTCTTAAGGTATGCCATATACGCCTTACGGCTATCCTTACCTTTATGCCGCCTCGCCTGGGCGCGTATTCGGCCTTGCGTTCCGGATCATTGATCATTTAGCGCCCTCCTTCCGCTCAAAGCCGCGCTTGGTTTTTTGCTTGAGGGTAGTCCACAGCCTGGCGTGGGGCTGCTGGTACAGCATGGCCAATATCTGCTGCAGGCTGGCAGAATCCAGGTGGCGGGTCAACCTGCCACCCCTGGCCATGGAGATGATGCCCGTTTCTTCCGATACGATGAGCGCCACACCATCGGTCGTCTCGCTAACGCCAATGGCCGCCCGGTGACGGGTACCCAGTTCCCGGCTGATGCCCTTGCCCTCGCTCAAGGTGAGGATGCAGGCAGCAGCCATCACGCGGTTGCCCCTGATCACCACCGCCCCGTCATGCAGCGGTGTGTTGGGCTCAAAGATATTCTCCAAAAGGGGGCCGGAGATCATGGCGTCGATACGTGTGCCGGTCTCGATGATATCCTGGATGCCGGTCTTTTGTTCGATAACGATCAGCGCGCCCACCCGGCGGCGGGAGAGATTGATCAGGCACTGGATGATCTCCGACACGATGCGCCGGTTGTCCTCCATATCGTCCGAGTGGGAGCTGTCCAGGATGGCGCCCCGGCCGATCTGCTCCAGCGCTCTGCGCAATTCCGGCTGGAAAAGAATCACCAGTACCACCGCGCCATTGTTGACAATATTTAAAAGCACCCAGTTCAGCGCCGTGAGCCCCAGCATGTCCGATACCCAGCTGGCCAGGATCAGCATCCCAAGGCCCTTTAAAACGGCGCTGGCCCGTGTCTGGCGGGTCAGCATCAGCAGTTCGTACAAAAGGAAGGCGACGATCAAAATATCCAGTATATCTGTAATACTGGGGCGGTTGAACACATTCCACAGGATGCTTTTTACTTGCTCCCACAACGCAACCAAGCTTGTGTTCACCCACTTTCGTGCAGATGTCTTCCTTATAACTGCTATTATACTACAGCCCAGAGGTTTAATGAATCCCCTGTAAGAAAAATGCAACATTTTTCTTCCTTTGGGGTCTCCCCTTCCATAGAACGCAAGGGGTGGCATTTTTCTTCATGGAAATCTATTGCAGAGATCTTTTGTATCGCACCCGCCCGCCGGGTCTTGCTGTACATTCTCATAAAAGGATGGTACAATCAGGCAGTACCTACCATAAGGGAGGACCAAACATGCTGCATGAGGGCCATAGGCAGCGTATGCGGGAACGTTTTTTGTCAGATGGTCTGAATGGCTTTGCGCCTCACGAGGCGCTGGAGCTTTTGCTGTATTACGCCATCCCCAAAAAGGATGTGAACCCGCTGGCCCATACCCTTCTGGAGCATTTCGGCTCGCTGTACGGGGTATTGCACGCCACACCGGCGGAGCTTTCGCAGGTGGAAGGTATTGGAGCCTATACATCGGCTTTGATCGGCCTTATCGCGCCCCTTTCCCGAATAGCGGAATTGAGCCGCCTGGGGCCAAAACCGAAGCTTTCAAGCCGCGGCGAGGCGGAAAATTACTGTTTGCAGCTACTTTCCGGCCTGCGCCATGAGCACTTTTACCTGCTGGCGCTAGACTTAAAAATGCAACTGTTGGGCACGGCCATCATCGGCCAGGGAATCCTTACGGAAACCCCCGCCTATCCGCGCCTGGCGGTGGAGGCGGCCCTCAAATTCAGCGCACACAGTGTGATCCTGTGCCACAACCATCCAGGCGGGTCCCCCGCTCCCTCAAGCGCCGATCTTGAGGCTACAGCACGGCTTGCGCAAGCGCTGGCGGGGATCGATGTGACCGTGGCAGACCACATCATCGTGGCCGGCGGCGAGGCGTTAAGCCTTACACAAATGGGATACATGGGCCATGATATACAATCGGAGCCTGCCGCCCGGGCGGCGGACAGTTCACTATAAGGTACACCGATTAAAAGCACATGAAGGATAAGGCATGAAGCGAAAATATAAACCCAAATCCCTTAAGCGAAAGATCCTTGGTCTCCTATTGATCCTCATTGCCTTGGGCATCCTTGCTTACGGCGCCATTGTGGGCTTCATCTGCTATCAGGAGGTGCATGTGCCCGTGTCTCAAGAGAAAGCGGACGCCTTCATCGTTCTGGGGGCCCAGGTACAGCCTTCC
This sequence comes from Bacillota bacterium, assembly GCA_023391725.1. Taxonomy (GTDB): domain Bacteria; phylum Bacillota; class Clostridia; order Christensenellales; family Aristaeellaceae; genus JAEWAH01. The sequence continues at coordinate 3,342 of JAEWAH010000222.1, forward strand.
GGCGAGCCTTCCGTGCAGCTGGAATGGCGGCTTCAGGCGGCCCTTGACGCTTACCGCGCCGCTCCCGCGCTTGTCGTTGTCAGCGGCGGAAAAGGCTCTGATGAGCCCCGGCCGGAAGGAGAAGTCATGCGTGACTGGCTGGTGGCCAATGGCGTGCCCGAGCAGGATATCCTGGTGGACAATAAATCCACCAACACGAATCAAAACATCCGCCACGCGGCTTCGCTGCTGGCCGATAAGGACGTAAAGCAAGTCTGCGTCATCACCAGCGACTATCACCTGCCCCGGGCGCTGGCCATCGCCCGCGACGAAGGCCTTTTGGTCAGCGGCATCGGCAGCCCCTGCAAGCAGGAATACTGGGCCAAGAACCATTTTAGGGAAGCGCTGGCCTGGGTCAAATACTGGGGGCAGAAATACCTGCACCTGCCGTTGGAGTAAGGAGCGTCCATGCTGCAAAACGATCTGACGGCCCGCTTGAATAAAATGGGCGTTCCTCTTTCCCCCGAGGCCGCCGCGTCCCTCATTCGCTTCCATGATCTTTTGATGGATTGGAACCAGCGTATGGACCTGACGGCTGTTTTGGATGAATCCGAAATGATGGACCGCCATTATGTGGATTCCCTCTCGCCTCTTGCGTTCCCGGACCTCATCCCGCAAAACGCTTTCATCATCGATGTGGGCAGCGGAGCGGGTTTCCCCGGCCTTCCTCTGGCAGTTGCAAGGCCGGACCTTAAAGTGACACTTCTGGACGCGCAGCACAAGCGGGTCCGCTTTTTGCAGGAAGCGGTGTCGCTGCTTTCGCTTCCCAATGTACAAGTGATCCATTCCCGGGCGGAGGACGGCGCTCATCTGTCAAAGCTTAGGGAACACTTCGATCTGGCCCTGGCCCGGGCGCTGGCGCCCCTGCCCGTACTGGTGGAATTGCTGCTCCCCTTCGTGCGGCCAGGCGGCCGCGCGATATGCTGGAAAGGCCCCGCTGTCCTTGCCGAAACAGACGCCGGGGAAAGGGCGGCCCGGCTGCTGGGCGGCCATCTGGAAGCGCCTATTCCCACCCCCATCCCGGATAGGGATTGGGCACACATGCTTCTTCCCATCAAAAAAGTGGAGAAAACTCTTCGACAGTATCCACGAAAAGCCGGCACCCCGGGCCGTGAGCCATTAGGCAGCGGCTGAAAAGACGCCTTTCTTCGATAAGATCCGGCTTAACAACCTTTTTTCCTTTCCTCCTTCACGCGGAATAAGTCGAACGAATGTTCCTGTTCCGGGGAAGGATTTTTTTTGCCCTGTACGAATAGGATTATGTAGAACGCGGCGGCAGGTCCGGGAGTCAGGGGGAGGACGCCCGCCCTGCCTGCCGCGTTCGTCTGTCATGCGCCTGTCTTTATCGATACAAAGGAGCCTTCCCTATCTTTTATAAGAAGGTGAGCGCCATGCAACGGCTTCATACCATACCTGACCCCACCTCTGGGCGCCAGGTCTGCTGGCTCCCCTTAAGCTGCATCATCCCCAACCCCGACCAGCCCCGCAAGGAATTTTCCGAATCCAGTCTGATGGAGCTGGCCAACTCCATCCGTCAATTCGGGCTCTTGCAGCCCATCACCGTCAGAGACTCCCAAAATGGCCGGTATGAGATCATCATGGGCGAGCGGCGCTTTCGGGCATGCCAGATGCTGGGGCAGACCCATATCGACGCCATTGTCCTGCCCGCCACCAGCCGGGAAAGTGCCATGATGGCGCTGGTGGAGAATCTGCAAAGAGAGGATCTGCACTTTTTCGAGGAGGCGGAAGCCTACAACTCGCTGATCGACAATTATCAGATGACGCAGGATGAACTATCGCGCAGGCTGGGCAAATCCGCCTGTACCATCGCCAATAAGCTTAGGCTTCTGCGCCTGGACCCAAGCCTCCGGGCGCTGATTTTTGAAGAGAACCTGTCGGAGCGCCATGCCAGGGCGCTGCTGCGGCTGCCGGACGGGCCGGGGCGCATGCGCATCGCACGGCAGGCAGCCTCCAGCAATTTGACCGTTCGGGAAACGGAAGGGCTGGTGGAGCGCGCCCTCTCCCGGCTGCCCGTACCTCCTCCCCGCCCAGGCGTTTGATCTCCCTGGTGCGTGACCACCGGCTGTATATGAACGCAATCAAGGGCATTGTGACGCAGATGCAGGAGACGGGAATTCCCGCAGAATACAACGTGGTGGAATTCGGCGATACTATCGAAGTGCGCATCGTCCTGCCCAAGCGCAGAAGGCAGACGGAGTAGGGCGTACCATTCCCCTCCCACGCGTCGCATCAGGTTCGCTTCGCTTACCCTCAGGGGGGTGGCGCGCAGCGCCGGGGTGGTCCGTAAGCCGTGCCGATCCCGAACGCGTCCTCCAGAGCCCTCGCCCGCGAGGGCTTTAAATAGATCAGCGGCCGGCTGCGGTTTTCTCCGCGGCCGGCCGCCCTGTATTCCGCTTATTAGCCTTCTCACCCGTTCTGTTGGGCGCCGGGCTGCTGGATCTGGGCCTGTGGATACTGTTCCTTGATCTTGTTCGCCTGGGCCTGGGTCAGGTTAGCGATGATGACTTGATAATTGGCGCTCCCCTCCCCAGGCGGGTCCTCATTCAGCGCCTCCCAGGTCTCCTGCCCGATCACCCCATCCGCCTTCATTCCCCTGGCGGTCTGGAATGCGATCACCGCCGCCTGGGTCTCCTTGCCGAAAATGCCGTCCGCGCCGTACAGTTCCAGGGGGAAGCCGTGAGCTATCAGCCGAAGCTGGGCTTCCGTCACCCAATAGCCCGTGCTCCCGCGGCTTAGCTGCGGCAGTTGGGCAGGAGGCGTTTGCGGCGATTCCCCGGTATAGTCCACACCCAAAAGCTTCGCGGCGGAATGCCAGCCGGAAACGCTGCTTTTTACGACCCCGTCTTTTGTTGACTTGGCCTCTATCACTTCACCGTTTCCAATATACAGGCCCACATGGTAATAATCCCCCTGGCCATCGTTTTTGTAGCCGGCGGGTTCCTGTCCACTTCTGCGCCAGCGGAAAACCGCCATACCCGGCACAAGGTCAATCTGGCCAACGAGCCCTTTTTCGGTGGTATATTTACGCCACATGGTGTTGCTTCCGTGGTATATAGAGCCGCCCAGTTTTCTGAAAGCATAGGCGAACGCACCGCTGCAGTCCACCACTCCTTCCCGGGCGGCGCCCCATTGGTACTTCCATTTTTCTTGGTACATCACCTGGAATATGGCAATCAGCTGCGATGGCTGAATCATGTTTTCACTCCCCGTCGGACGCTAGCCGTCCCATATCACCCTATGCCCGGGGAGGCATCTCAGTTCAAGAAAAAGGCCCCGCTGACCCTTTTTCGGTCTGCGGGGCTTGCCCTCATGCCTTTTCTTCTCTTTCCTGCGCAATTTTTTTCCGGCGTGGATTCTCGGGGAACCATCCTTTGCCCACGCGCCGTATTCTATGTTCCTTTCCGGCCAATCAATATTCCCGAAGCACCAGTTCCGTTTCACCGGGGTTCAGGGAAGGAGCTATCCTAAGCACTTTGGGGTGCTTGGGGTACTCCTCCCTGATCATATCCTTCAGCTCTGTCCCCCCGTGATAGCCGTGGATGATCCGCAAACGGTACACGCTTTTATCAGCGCATCTCAGGCTGCTGTCGATCAGGACCCGGGCCTGATACTTGTTCCTGCCATGCACATCGATCTGCACAACTCCCGGCTGCATGATAGCCCTCCTTACGCGCGCGCACATGTTTCTTTTCCCTTTAATACCACCCCGGACCGAAAAAACCTTCCCGCTGGGCCAAAAAAAGCTTCAAAAGATGATACTTTTGTTGTAATATGGAGGAAAGGTCGTGTGTCTTCTTCTCAATTTATACGGAGCGTTAAGCCTGCGCTTTCGCCCCCGGAACATGCGTATGGAGGTGTATAGGACTATGA